>DATIKD010000071.1:0-11776 GCA_035477965.1 Dehalococcoidales bacterium
GTTTCAAGGCTAAGCAACTCAAATCAGAGCCCCAAACCTGGTCTTCCTGTTATGCGAATACACTAAAACCATTGTAACCGTCAAAAATACCTGATCTGTCTCCCTTTTAGACTTTTCTATTTAAACATTTTTGTTTAACCGCGTGTTATTTGAATGCGTTGAATTAGCTTTCTTAAAAGGTTAAAATACAAAAAACCGGTATATTCCGATGGCTCTAACTCTGTTCGGAAAAATCCCCGGTTGACCCAGTAATCAGCCGGCAAAGTGAGGAAGAAATGAAGAATACGGTTGACTTGACCATTTTCAACCAATTTGATTTCAAATTTAAACCCATCGCTCTCAAGTTCCTCCTCTTCAAACCGGAAGGAATCAGGAAACTGGATAAGCCATTGGCGCTGTGCGAAATGATGAGAGAAGCCCAGCAAACTGAACCGTTTTTTGCCGGACTGGACAACTTCAACTGCGTGGGGCCTATTTTGTTCGGAATGGCTGAAAGCGACGCGGTATTCGAGGCCGGGCACATCGGTGAGAGCCTGCATATTTTCGAAGAAGCACGGGCTAACCGGAGGCTTTACTACTATCTTACCAAACTGGAAAGAAACAGCATCAACTATGTGGCTTTTTCATCACTGGATAAAATCAGCTTTACTCCGGATATCCTGATATTGGCGACTGATGGATCTCAACTGGAGATCATTCTGAGGGCGATGTGTTTTGCCACCGGTAAAATGTGGAACAGTAAAGGCACTCCGGTCATCGCCTGCAACTGGTTGACTACTTATCCTTATATCAGCGGTGAAGTGAACTTCTTTCTGACCGATGTTTCACACGGGATGAAAGCTAAAGAGTTGTTTCCGGCAGGAACCATCCTGATTTCAATTCCATATGACCAGATTCATAATATCGTGGACGGATTGAAAAAGATAGAATGGGTGCCGGCGCTTTACACTGAAGGCCGCGAGGCGCACGACCGTAAATTCGAAGAAGCCGCCAGGTCTCTCCATCAAAAACTGGAATCTCAGCAGGGCAGCCAGACCTGAAAGAGACAGCAGCTTCATGTAAAGATCAAAAATGAGCGGCTGGCCCGGCTAAATTTCACCCGTTCATAACGGATATTACCCGATAGTCCGATTATTGATTGCTTAGAGGCAGCCTGACTCTGAAAGTGCTCCCTTCTCCCAACCGGCTGATTACCTGAATGCTGCCGCCGTGAGCTTCAACAATTTTCTGGCAGATTGAAAGACCCAGGCCAAGTCCGGTTGAGCTTTTGCGGTCCTGTTGGAGTCGATGATAAGGCTTAAATAATTGTTCCTGGTCACTTTCTGACAACCCCTTGCCGTAGTCCCTGACGTCTACTATAAGGTCATTGTTTTCTATTCGCGCCCCAAGCTCAACTCTGCTACCAGCCGGGCTATATTTGCAGGCATTGCTCAACAAATTTATCAAAACCTGCTCCATCTTTGAGCTGTCTATTCTTATTCCAGGCAATTGCGGCGCGATTGTGACATCCAGAATATGTTCGCTTTTTTCGATTGAAGGCTTATATCTCTGTGCAACATCCTGAATAAACTGCCCGATGTCCGTACTTCCAACATTAAGCGTAAATGAACCACGCGAATAGCGGGCCATCTCCAGCAGTTCATCCAATCTGCCGGAAAGAATTCTCGCCCCATTAGAGGCATTGACTGCCAGTTTTTTTAGTCTTTCATCTGATCCGGTTTCGGTTAACTGCTTGAGAATATCTGTAGAAGCGATAATGGGACTTAACGGGGCCCGCAGTTCATGGGCTAAAATATCAATGAAGTGCACACGAATAGTGATTTCTTCCTTTAGAACCTCTTCGGCCTGTTTTCTTTCAGTAATATCCAGACAATGTCCGATATATCCCAGAAAACTACCCCGTGCATCATAACGGGGGCTACCGTCATCCTGCAGCCAGCGATACTCTCCATGCCTATCGCGCAGCCTGTATTCCATGCTGAACCGCTCGCGTTTGTCAAAAGAGGAGGTATATACATACAAACATCTCTGCATGTCATCCGGGTGAACACCTTCCGTCCAACCGTTGCCCAGTTCCTGTTCCAGAGTTCGCCCGGTGAAATCCAGCCAGGGTTGGTTGAAGTAATCACATAACTTGTCCGTACCGGAAGTCCAGATCAAGGCCCGTCCGGAATCAGCCAGGGTCCGGTACCGCGATTCACTATCAGTCAGCGCTTCCTCCGCCAGCCGCCGTGTTAAACCCTCACCTACTAAACCAGCGATTACTTCCAGGTTTTCGATCTGAGACAGAGTAAATAAATCTTTCTCTCTTCCATTAAGCTGCAATAGTCCCACAATCGCATTTTTAGAACGAATGGGAATCAATGCCACTGAGGCAAAACCGTGGTGAATGCACCGGTTGCGCGGATGCAGCCTGGGATCCTCTTCCGGAGTCAGTTTTAACAGCGGCATGGCATTATTGGTCCAGAAACTGCCTCCCGGCGTTAAAAGGGTGTTGGCCGAATCCGTCTTCCCTGAAATCACCAGTCCGCAGGTACATTCCAGACTGACGTTGCCGGCTTCATCCAGGCAGATACCACCACTCTTATCGCGTTCAATTAGACTGTTTTCAGTCAGCAAAAAGTCGGCAGTAAATCCAGACTGGACTAAATACGGAAAATCATTCCCGGCTCTAAGGCGTATCCCGACCGCATCCGCGCCGGTCGCCTGTTTAATAGTCCTCAGGATTTGTTCCATCGAATCTCTTACTTCAGCCGGTTTATTGAGTGTTGTTAAAATGTTGTTGGTAAGCTGACGGTAACTCTCAGCCTGCTTGCGTTCGGTAACAACATCAAATACCGCTACAAAATAACCTTCCGCCGGGCAGTAAACTGAAACAGAAAACCACATCTTGAGAGTGTTCAAGTAGAGTTCAAAGGTTTCCGGCGGGCCTCCGGCTGCAACTTTGCCATAGATTTCGAAAAGCCTCTTATCGGATTCTTGTATCCCGGGGATCACTTCTGAGACACGCCGACCGCTAACGTTTCTCAAGCCGGTCAGACGTTCAAACGCGGTATTAACCGCCAGATATTCAAAATCCGGCAATCGCCCCGGTTCATTTATCATCCGGCAGTATGCAAAACCATTGAGCATGTTTTCAAAGAGTGAACGGTATAACTTTTCACTTTCCGCCAGTTTTTCTTCAGCTTTTTTGCGCTCAGTAATATCTATGAAAGATACAACTGCTCCGGCGGACGGATTTTTCCTGTCGAAAGCCGAAACGCTTAAAATGACCGGGACCGCGGAGTTATCTTTCCGCCGCAGGGGCATTTCGAGTGTCGAGGTTCCCGCAGCCAGTATTTCTAGCGAAATGGCCTTTCTGATTTTTGCTTCTTCCTCGCTGTGAAAAAACGGAAGCGAGTCATTTTCAATAATTTCCTCGCGAGAAAAACCCAGCATTTTGCAGGCTGCCTCATTAATTTCCTTTATCCGGTCATCGGCAAGCACCACAAATCCCACCGTTGTCAAACTGAAAGCCGCCTGCAATTCTTTCTCTCTCTGTCGAACTGCCTCTTCCATCTGCTGTGTTTCGCGGAATATTCGGCGGTTGACCATCAGAGCCAGGTTAAAAGTTAGAAGCGCTGTTGCGCCAGTAACCAAAATTAACAGGATTGTCTGATACAACCCTGCTTGTAAAAATTCATTGCTGGCGTCCGGATAAAACAGATAACCGATAAGTCTAAAAAGGCTAAGGGTAAAAAGTACAGCTAAGGAAACAATCACTCCCCCGGATATTTGACGAATTTCAGGGCGTACTCTTTTTAGTAAAAGCCACATACTCAATAAGACCGCCAGACTTGTAGCCGCCACCAGGTTGGCACTGCGCAGTTGCAGGTCATATTGAATATACGTATAGTAATATTCGATTATTAAGAACATAAGAAACATAACACCGATGGCGTATTTTTCCACCCGGTTGTTTTTTACCTGGGTAAACCGGCTTAAACCAAAAAAGAGATATACCAGACCACCCAGAATCAAGCTATTGCCCACCAGAATGGACATCCAGTCCGGCAGGATATTGCGCAAGCCTATAAGCAGAGAGCCGGACAAATGGAATGCCCATGTGGCCACCCAGAGGTTCAACCCTTCATATTTCGCTCTATTTTGATGCCACAACTGCAGCATTACAATCAGACCGATGGCAACTATAACAACATAGGCCATCATCGTCGTTGGCATGTTAAGATCTAACACGTAACTCCCCTTTTACATCAGGTCCCGTACCAGTCCGGTTATATTATCATTATAAATAATGAACATAGCTCTGGAATTACAAAACAATTCCACTTTCTAACAAACTAGTCACAAATTGATGACGACAAGAGTTCCTCTTTCCTGATAATTTTAGCCGAAATCGGACCAGGCAAAATAGTGATGGTTTTCCAGGCTGACTCGTGGAGGAGAGAAAGTTTGGCGAGCATCCTGGCCCTGAACATAGTGGGTATGAATTATTGAACCGGCAATTATCAGGGCCGCCAGTAGAGGAATAATTATTCTGAAAGGCAGTTTGGCTGTGACCAGTGCGGCCAATACTACTACCGGAAATATCCCGGGCAGATAAAAACGGGCAAAGCGGATATAGGATTCCCCTTTACCCAGGTACTGCGCGGTAAATTCATAAGTCAGATATAACAAAAAAACACCCACGAACCAGCCGGCCAGAACTATAAGGATACCCCATGGCATTACATTTTTTAAGTCTGACCAGCGCCCTGCGGAGCCATTTGTTTTTAGTTTAAGATATAATACCACCGCCGCAGCCGGTAGGCCGATAATCAGCACCGGAAAGCCCCGGAGCAAAGGCAAGGGCGCGGATTTCAGATTATTCACCAATAAATGGAGCGGTAGGGATTGGCCTTCTGAGGTAAACTGCCCCAGATATTGAAATGCAAACTTAATAGGAAACATGGAGTATTGATAGCCGTATTTAAAAGGTGAACCAAAAACCACCAGGTTGTAGATTAAAAGTGCGCTCAGCGGTAAAGCCACTCCCAAAGCGACTGCCGTGACTTCTGTCCCAAGTCCGACAGCCTGTTTCTTCCTGATATAGACTGCCCGCGAGATAATATAGTGGAGCACAAAGACCGCGGCCACAGTTATATTGGTATAGCGAGTAACCACCGCCCAGCCAATGAAGAGAAAAACCAGAAAAAGCAGCCAACCGGCCTTCTTGGCCCGGAGATGCGCCGGCTTCAAGTGATAATAAATATACAGGCCGCCTCCCATCACAAGAAAGGAGAGGGCGGCCAGAGAATCAAAATAGGCATTATTCATCATAATCAAGGTGACTGGTGTAAAAAGAAGCAGCAAACAACTGATACAAGCCGTTTTTTCGTCCTGCCAGCGCTTCATCAAAATAAAAGTCACTATCACCATTCCAAGCGCCAGAATAATGTTAGCCCAGCGAGGAATTCCCAACCAGTGGAAAGGAACCTGCAACAATGTATAACCAGGTGCTTTTTCCAGTGCCCATTGGTTGGGACCGATTTTTAAATACTGTATTAACACCCCACCTTTTTGACGAGCCTCCCTTACCTGCTGGTTATGCGTTTTATCATCAATCACCAGTTCTCCCCGTGCAAAGTTTTGCACTCCATAATAGTAGGCCCAGGGTGAGGCGCCGATCATACGCACCGGCATCGCCAGCGCCAGAATAACGGCCACCACAAAACCGGCCGCCACCAGACAGCGATAGATGGTCAGGTTTTGCCTGATAAATTTTTTCATTTCGGACCCGACGACACGTGCCCGGCTGGTTTCCACACCTGGTCTCTTTATCCGCCAGCCTTAACCGATTTTGTTATTGCTAATGCGTTATTATAGACAGCCTTCATCGCTGACACAAGTCCCGGTTGGATGTTATCGCGAAAACCACTTTCAACCAGCCCTTTGGGTTAGTGCCCATTTTGGTACAAATCCTCAATTCCCTTTGGCATTATTTAAGAAGGAACATGGTATCCTTCAGGTGAACCTGAACACAATCCGTCAATTCATTTATCTGTTATGATTCATAAAAAACCAACCTGTCTCGAACTGGCACTGCCAAAATTACACATCACTGGCGATATTCTTTATTTGACAACCTCCCTGGAATATGGGAAGATTTTAAGCAAAGAGACTCCAATTTAACAGCTCTTCCCGGCCTGGGCAGGCTTCCAAATTGACCAAATATCAGTTTGCATTTTAATTGTATGAAATTGTTCATCTTTACCCCCCAACAAGTATGTTCAGTAAATAGTTTTGCGGAATAAATTTCTGGGAGCATTGAATATGAAAATCGGTTTTATCGGTTTAGGACAAATGGGTCGCCACATGGCGCGCCGCATTTTGGAAGCGGGTTATCCTCTTACGGTCTATGATATTAATAAACAGGCTGCCGCCCCTCTGATTGCCAAAGGCGCCGTCTGGGCTGATAATCCGGCCGCCGTCGCCGCCGCCTGTACCCTGGTCTTTTCCAGTCTTCCCACACCGCCGGTCATATCTGAAGTGGTATTCGGCCAAAAAGGACTGCGGAGCGGCTGGAAAAAAGGCGATATTTTTGTGGATATGAGCACTAACTCTCCCTCGTTAATCAAAGAAATCGCGGCTGCCGGACTGAAAGATGGCGTAACTGTACTGGATGCACCGGTCAGCGGCGGTACGCCCGGCGCAGATGCCGGTACTTTAACCATCATGATCGGCGGAGACGAAGCTGCGCTTGAAAAAATTCGCGGACCGCTGCAGGCGATGGGAAAGAAGATAGTGCGCGTGGGTGATGCCGGCTGCGGCAACATCGCCAAACTCATTAATAATATGATTTCGCTGGGCTGTAATTCCATTTCAGCCGAAGGTTTTGTCCTGGGTGTAAAGAGCGGCATTGACCCTCAGGTCCTTTGTGACATCATTTCTACCAGTACCGGGAATAACTGGAGCATGCAGCAATACCCGCGGACCATTTTCCAGGGCAACTTCGAACCTGGATTCCGCCTGAGTTTGGCCTTCAAGGATATCAACCTGGCCCTAAAATTGGGACAGGAATACTCGGTTCCCCTGCCCGTGGCGGAAAGCGTGCGGGAGGATATGGAAAACACGATAAAAGCGGGTTATGCTGAAAAAAGTGTAGATGCTGTTATTCTGCCGTTGGAGCAGACCACCGGCATAAAGGTACGCAAGAAAAAGGAGTAGGAATAAAAATGATTGTTGCCAATGCAGAAAATCTTAATACCGTAGAATCAGTGGATGAAATCGTAGGTCAGCGGCCGGTATACCGCAAAGAACTGGTCAGTTCAGCCGCCAGCGGCGGGCCCAGCATCCTGCTGGTTACCTTTGCCCCCGGCTCACGCCTTAACTACCATACTCATGACTATGAGCAAATTCTCATCATCACTGAAGGCACCGGCATCGTCGGCACCAAAAAAGAAGAAAAGACCGTCAAACCCGGTGATGTGGTGTTTTTCGCTCCCGGTGAAGTACACTGGCACGGAGCTACCAAAACCAGTTCGTTATCTCACATTTGCATCCAGAGACCCGGTATTCACCTGGCTGAATAAACAGACAGGCCAAAACAAGAATATTGCTGTGGTATAGGTTTTGATCCAGCGCCATTGGAGGGCGAATAAGTGTCAGAATCACACCGGCAGGTTTACCGGTTAGTTAAAGTTGCTTTATAGTACAATCAACTTGTGGAATAAAAGAAGCCGGCCGCTTTTTTCAAGCGGCCGGCTCTTTCTTATCCTCTCATCAGATTGGGAAGAAAGGTAGCTATCTGAGGGAAAAATAGCAGTATAATGCAAAACACGATCATGGTGATCAACAGCGGTACAATACCCCGGAAAATAGTCATCAGGGGTACATCTTTAGCTATACCGGCCGTGACAAATACATTGATACCTACAGGCGGTGTTATCATCCCGATGTTCAAAAGCACTACCAGTAATATTCCGAACCAGATCCCGTCAAATCCCAACTCAAGAATCAACGGGTAGAGGACCGGCAGCGTCAGAACCATGATAGAAATGCCTTCAATGAAGCATCCCAGGACAACCAGGGAAAAGATAATGATCAACATGACCGCATACCGTGAAATTTCCAGTGCGGCAATCATCTCAGTAAGGTCATAAGGTAAACGGGTTACCGCCAAAAAGCGGCTAAAAACCATCGCACCGATAAGTATCAGGAAAAGCATGGCCGTGGTGCGGACTGTCTGGTCTAGTGAACTGGTGAGGACTTTACGCGAAAACTGCCGGGTCACAATGGCGAAAATAAGCGAGGTAAATGCGCCAAAGGCGGCCGCCTCGGTGGGAGTGAAAAATCCAGTGTACATGCCTCCCATTACCAGCAGAAAGATAACCAGGATCGGCCAGATTTTTTTGAGCGAAACAAACTTGGCTTTCCAGGGTAGTTGCTTTTGCGTAGGCGCCATGCTGGGCTTTATACGCACCTGGAAATAGATTGTTAACATCATCATCCCGGCCAGCATAAAACCCGGTATTATTCCCGCAATCAGTAACTGACCGATCGATTGCTCGGTTAAAATGCCATATATGACCAGCACTGTGCTGGGAGGAATCAGTATCCCCAGCGTGCCGGCGACGGCCACTGTGGCAGTGGCCATGGAATCAGCATAACCATAACGTTTCATTTCGGGCAGCGCTATCGAACCGATAGTGGCCGCAGTAGCTGTGGCAGAACCGGAAACGGCCGCAAAGGCCGCACAGGCTCCGATCGTGGAGATCGCCAACCCGCCTCTCACATGCCTGAACCAGGCATCTACGGCTTGAAAGATATCTCTGCCAAGACCCCCGTACGCCAAAAAGAGTCCCATCAGAATGAATAACGGCAAAACACTTAATCCATAGTTTGAAGCACTGGCAAAAGGTACCATCCCCACTACGGAAAGAGCGGCGTTCCAATTGACCAGATACCAGTAGCCCACAAACCCCACCACCAGCATGGTTATTCCAATTTGCACGCGCAGCAAGAATAGTACCAGAATGGCGATTACCCCTATAAGGCCGACAAGATCTGGACTCATTCTTTTGCCACCTTCTGTAAAGATTTTGAGAGACTTTTAAGCAGGTTAATCAGTATCGATACCGAATATAAGGTCATTCCCAGCGCCACTATAAAAAGAAATGGATATACCGGGATTTCCAGAACTCCCGAATAATCTCCCTGCTCCAACAGATATTGTCCATAAACAATTGACTGCCAGACAACCAGTATCGAGATCGTCAGGCTGACAAGATAGATAACGGTATACAATATGTGCTGGGCCCTCTTGGGAAAGCGCTCAGTCAGCACATCTATGGCTATATGATCACCCCGCGTCTGAGCATACGCCACTGCCGTGAAAACAATCAACACCATTATGAATTCGGTTATTTCATAAACACCCGGTACCGGCTGCATCCCGGGAATTATGCCCACAAACTTTCTTCCCACGATATCCGCTACCGTCAGGAACATCAAGAAAAAGAGCACTATCCGGGCTACCCAGGATACCCACCGGTTAAGCGGAGAGCTGACGCTCTCCGCCCAACCCGCTATTCTTTCTAGTATCATTTCTATATTTCTCTATTGGTATTTGGCTACGTTCTTTTTAGCAGTATCGAACAAGGCTTGTCCGGCCATACCTTTGCCTGCCAAATCTTTTATGAACTGGTCATAAAGTCCGGATACCGCATTTACCCAGTTCGCCATCTCAGCATCGCTCAGTTCATTGATACGCACTCCACCCTTGGCGGCCGCGTCGCGTCCCAATTTGGCTTCAACTTCAAAAGCTTCACCGGAAATCCTGGCAAACCGCAGACCGCTCAGGCCTTCAATTATTTTCTGATCAGCGGCCGATATCTTGGCCCAGGAAGCTTCATTAATACCCATTCCATGCGCAGAAACAAAAATGTTGCACATTGTCATGAACCTGACGATTTCCTGCAGTTTAAAGGTGTTGACCGCCGAAGTACCCAGCAATGTACCATCCACCGTGCCTTTTTGCAGCATATCATACAGATCGTTGATGGGGGCCAGAATCGGCACCGCTCCCAAAGCTTCCGCTATGGGACCTATCGTCGCTGACCCTACTCTTAATTTCAGACCCTTCATGTCGGCTAATCTGTTTACCTGTTTCTTGGAGGTCATCACCTGGCCAACATCAACTGTCCATAACCCCAGCATTTTGACTCCGGCATATTCGTTCTTGAATCCAGGGAAGCTATCATAAAGCTCCCATAAGGCCTGGCTGGCGGATACCGAAGTTTTTGCCATCAACGGTAATTCAATCACCGAGGTCATGGGGAACTTGCCCGGAGTCATGCCATGCAAAAACCAGGCCATGTCAGCCGTTCCGGTCCGCATCGCATCGTACAATTGCACAACCCCAGCCAGTGTTCCACCAGAGTATATTGTCACCTTTACGCGGCCTTCAGTGGCGGCGAATACTTCATTGGCCCAGGCTTCTATAACTTTATGTATATGGTGAGTGGTCGCCCAGCCGTGAGCTAAACGTAACTCAATTTTTTCGCCCGGCTTAGCCGCCGCTGTGGTGGTAGCAGTGGGTCGCGCCGTAGTTGCCGCCGGTTGCGCCGTGGTAGCCGCCGGTTGCGCCGTGGTGGCCGCCGGTTGCGCCGTAGTAGGCTGTGGCTGAGTGGTGGTTCCGCCGCATCCGGCAATCACCAGCACTGCCACCAGCAGTAGAGATAATACTAACCATGTTTGCTTCTTCATCCTTCTTCACTCCTTCTTTTCCCCGCCGTTAGGCAGGAATTTTTTTATTTTTATACTATTGGGAATATAGGGGGGAATCTAATATCTTTAAGCTTTGTCCGGTCTTTCATCCAAACCAGGATTATTATGTTTATTAATAAGAACTGAAATCACAATGTAACTATGGGAAGGTGGAAAGAAGAGAACTCTATTTCAACTGACAACCAGGTCATTTCCCCGGTCATAAGAACGCTTACAACTAAAACCTGCACCCCTTTCCCACACCGCATCTGAGCTTCTGCCGATACAGTATTTGATATAAATTCTTTATTAAGTAAATTATCTTAACGTTTGCGTTTGCTACTGCAAATTTGCATCCATAACCATCACAATGGCAGCAAATAGAAATTATTATAATCCCTATCGATTGTTTTTGCAAATTGGGTTAAACAAAGAACATAAAGTACCGGATTCATCTAAATTGAGATAGAGAAATATCCTAAACGGGAAATTTAATTGTGAATAATTTTTAAAAATATCATTAATGATGTTATTGGATATCGAAAATTGAGTTATAACGTTTTTTCACTTTATTCCTTTTTATAGTCGCAGAATCACTCTTGTCCAAAATAAGTTTTAAGAACAAAGCTAAACCAGGCACGAGGAAAATAAGTAAGGCCTGAAATTCCTAGCGTTCTTTATAAAACTATCATCAACCCCCTGTCCCCCAATCTTGGGGGTATTTTTTATCTGGGGCACATCCCCAGACCCTTGCCGGAAGGGGTTCCGGACTTCTTTCAACAGACGATAAAGAATATTTTGGACAGCAGTGTCGCTGTATATTAATTCATAAACAACGCAGGCGTGAAAAACTTAGCGGAAGCTTAAGAAGACTTTAGTGGAATAATTAAACATTGAAGTTGCAGTCAATCCTGTTAGTTTTAGTTGATTTTCAGTACAATCAACTCGTGGAATAAAAGAAGCCGGCCGCTTTTTTCAAGCGGCCGGCTCTTTCTTATCCTCTCATCAGATTGGGAAGAAAGGTAGCTAT
>DATIKD010000072.1:0-14865 GCA_035477965.1 Dehalococcoidales bacterium
GCATGTATTTATTGCGTGAGAAAACGGATTACTCTCTTTCACGCATAGGTCGTGAATTCGGCGGCCGGCAGGCTATCAGTGTCAGCCAGGCTCATGAAAAAATCGCCAGCGAGATAGAAATCAATCCGGCCGTTAAAAAGATAATCACTGACCTTCAGTAATCCCTCTCCCTGACTGTATAACTGCCTTGTATTTGTTTTATAGTTTCGCTCTCCAGCTATGAACTCGTTTTTTTTGCGGTCAGGGTGCGACCCTGTTATGAATAATTTTATTCGATACTCTTATAAGGGTACAAAAGTGGCTTATTGGCAACTCCAATCCAAAAGAATTACAAAATATAGGCCATTCTTCCCGAGCTATAAGCGTTTTATATGATAGAAATAAAAGTTAAGGACACATGGGTAAGAAAACGGATCTTTTATGGGTCCTATTACCCATATCACATCGCTTAATCCGGAAAATTCAAGCCCCAAATATGCTTATAGTTTGTCCAGTTGAATCCATCACCCTTATTACTGTTATTATCTCAATATAAATATATAAGCTATAATAGATGATGTATAAATTGAACTATAATAATCCTGTCTGATCAGGCCGGATATGGATGAGAATAGTCCGGGGGCAATAAAATGCTGGATAAAGTTGAATTACGGGTAAAGGCCGGAGACGGCGGGAGAGGGGCGGTAGCTTTTCGCCGGGAAAAATTTATTCCTTACGGAGGACCGTTTGGGGGAGATGGGGGACGGGGAGGAGATGTCATAATCAGAGCTTTAACCAGTGTCAGCACATTGCGGGCTTATCAGAGAAAACGTAACTTCCGGGCTGAGAACGGCGGTCACGGTATGACTAAAAATAAGCACGGAGCCAATGGGTTGGGGGTTGTACTAAACGTGCCACCGGGGACCCTGGTTTATCATAAAGATAATCAGGATGAACTGATTTTTCTGGCTGATCTGAAAGAGGAAGGTCAGGAAGTGGTGGTGGCCAGGGGAGGAAACGGCGGATACGGTAACTCGCACTATGCCACAGCCACCAATCAAGCTCCGCGCATTGCTCAACCTGGTATTCCGGGACAGGAAAAAATTGTGGTGCTTGAAATGCGCATGATTGCCGACGCCGGAATAGTGGGCTATCCCAATGTGGGCAAATCATCACTGCTGGCGGCTCTTTCAAAAGCCACGCCGGAAATAGCGGATTACCCTTTCACCACGCTGGAACCCCAGCTAGGGGTGGTAAAGACCGCTGAAAACCATCAGTTTATACTGGCTGAAATCCCGGGTCTAATTGAGGGGGCGCATAAAGGGAGAGGATTGGGACACAGTTTTTTGAAACATGCCATGCGTACCAGAGTCATCTTGCATCTTCTGGACGGGAGTTCCGCGGCGCCTCTGGAAGATATGTTTAAAGTAAATAATGAGTTGGCGGCTTTTGATGCCACTTTGACCAAACGTCCCCAGGTGGTGGCTATCAACAAAATAGACCTGCCACAGGTGAGGGAACGCCGGGCAGAGCTGGAGCGGGTTTTCGCCGAAGCTGAAGTTACACCCCATTTTATATCGGCTGCCAGCGGTGAGGGTTTAGCGGAACTGGTCCAGGCTGTCTGGGTTGTTATAGAAGAATCCGAAAGCCGCACAGATCTGCCGGCGGAAACTGTTCCTCAGGTCTTCCGGCCAAAACCGGCCTACAGCGGCGCCAAAGTCCAGCGCCGCAGCGGCGGATATATTCTGGTAGACCCGGTGATTGAAAAAATGCTGGACAGGCTGGATATGAACAACCCGGATGACCTGCGTGAGTTCAATCAGACACTGGAAAGGCTGGGGATAAACAAGACCTTGAAATCGGCCGGAGCCAGGTCAGGTGATACTGTAAAAACCGGAAACATGGAGTGGACCTGGATTGATGACCATGAAAAGGACCGCCGCCGGACCGATTCACCGCCAGGTGATTAATGCCGGCAAGGGGTTGGTCCAGCGGCCGTACATTCTGGGCTTAAACTGGTGGGATTTAAAGAGGCCCTTCAACTTGAGGCAGAACGAGGAAATTGGGCACCGATCATCAAGGTCTGGATATTAGTTGATGAACAGGGTTGGAGTTTTCGGGGGGACTTTTGATCCCGTCCACAATGGGCATCTGGCGGTAGCCGCAGAAGCTAAACGGATGCTAAAACTGGCTGAAATATTGTTCATGCCGGCCGGCCAGCCGTATTTTAAGAATCTGGCGGAAATAAGCGGGGCGGAAGACCGCATTAACATGTTGAAACTGGCCATTGCCGGCCAGCCGTGTTACGGCCTTTCTTTGATAGAAATAGAGAGAGAAGGGCCTTCTTATGCTGTTGACTCGATGTCAAAAATGCAAACCCTGCGTCCGCAAGATGAACTTTATTTTATCCTGGGCTGGGACAGTCTGCTGATCTTGCCGCTTTGGCATGATGCCGGAAGACTAATAGAGCTTTGCCGTATAGTAGCCGCACCCCGGCCGGGCTTCCCCAAACCGGATTTATCCCAAATAGACCAGCAATTGCCAGGACTGGTCCGGCGCTGTACCGTCATGGAAAGGCCTCTAATTGACATCAGTTCCACCGTTATCCGCCAAAGGGTATCTGCCGGCCAGTCCGTTGCAGAAATGGTGTCTCCTGAGGTGGAGGCTTATATCCGGAAAAAGGGGCTGTATCTACCCCTGAATAGCTGAGTTATCCAGATCTGCCGGGTTCTGGTTAAACCGGCGGTGGAGTTGCCGGGAACTCTGGAATGAACAGCAAACTCAGTATGGAATGACAGCCCGCCTGGGGCGTCACGCAGAGGCTTCCGCCTAGGCTGATTTCTACTATGCGCCAGGTATACAGGGGCCGCTGCAACTGGGAGACGGACTCCGGCACAGGCTGTTAGATATCCAGGTTCTTCACGCTCTTGGCATGGGCCTGAATAAAGGCTTTCCGCGGCGGCACTTCCTCACCCATCAATATGCGGAATGACTCATCCGCCTTGACGGCATCCGGTATGCAAACCTGCAGTAAAGTGCGGGACTGCGGGTTCATGGTAGTTTCCCAGAGTTGTTCGGCGCTCATTTCGCCCAGACCTTTATACCTCTGCAGTTCAATTTTACGGTTAGTCTCTTTGACCCGTTTCAGGGTTTCATCCCTTTCCGCGTCAGAATAGACCCAGTGCTGTAAACTGCCAGCTTTAATCCGGTATAGAGGGGGTTGAGCGATGTATAGATGCCCTTTGTTGATTAGTTCGGTCATATGTCTGAAAAAGAAAGTCAGTAAAAGCGTGCGGATATGTGAACCATCCACATCGGCATCAGTCATCAGGATGACGCGATGGTAGCGTAACTTGGCAAGATCAAGATCGCTGTCGATATTGGTGCCAAGAGCGGTAATCAGATTACGGATTTCTTCATGGGCCAGCATTTTGTCCGGAGCAGCCTTTTCCACGTTCAGAATCTTACCGCGCAGGGGCAGGATGGCCTGAAAGCGACGGTTGCGTCCCTGTTTGGCAGAGCCGCCGGCGGATTCACCTTCTACCAGGTATAACTCACTGTTGGCCGGGTCTTTTTCCGAGCAATCCGCCAGTTTGCCGGGCAGGGCCCCGCCGTCAAGGCTGTTTTTCTTTAGTACCAGGTCACGGGCGCGGCGGGCTGCTTCTCTGGCACGGGCCGCGGTAAAGCACTTTTCCAGAATACTGCGGGCATCTTCAGGGTGCTCTTCCAGGTAAAGCGCCAGTTGATCGTTCATCACACTTTCAACGATGCTCTTGGTTTCGGCATTACCCAGCTTACCCTTGGTCTGGCCTTCAAACTGGGGTTCAGGCAAACGCACGCTGATTATGGCCGTCAGGCCTTCGCGGACATCTTCGCCCGTCAGGCTGGATTCATCCTCTTTGACCATCTTGTTTTTGCGGGAATAATCGTTTAAAACGCGGGTCAGAGCAGTTCGGAAGCCCGTCAGGTGGGTGCCGCCGTCAACTGTGTTAACGCAGTTGGCGAAGCTGTAAAGAGACTCGGAATAGCCGTCATTATACTGGAAGGCTATTTCGACAATGGTGGTATCCACTTTTTTGTAAATATAAACCGGTTTGGGATGTTTAACCTCACGGTTGCGGTTGAGGTGATGCACATAGCCCGAAACGCCGCCTTCAAAATAAAAAGTCTTTTCAATATCGATGCGTTCATCGCTGATGCTGATTTCCAGGCCTTTGTTCAGGTAAGCCACTTCACGGACGCGGTCAGCCAGAATAGGGTAATCATAAGTTGCATCCTGGAATATTTCTTTATCCGCCAGGAAAGAGATTTTAGTGCCGGTTCCGGTGGCAGTACCAATTTCCTGGACCGGACTGGTCAATATACCCTGTTTAAACTCCACCGCATAAAGTTTGGAGTCCCTCTTCACTTCGGCTTTGAACCATTCGGAAAGGGCATTGACGGCTTTAGCGCCGACACCGTGCAGACCGCCGGATACAAGGTATGCCCCACCCCCAAATTTACCTCCGGCATGCAGTATGGTAAGCGCCGTTTCCAGGGCGGATTTGCCGGTAGTGGGGTGAATTTCCACCGGAAAGCCGCGGCCGTTGTCCTCGATGATAACAGTGTTATCTTTCTTAATCGTCACCTGGATGCGGTTGCAGCAGCCGGCCATGGCTTCATCCACAGAGTTGTAAACGATTTCATAAACCAGGTGATGCAGGCCGCGTTGATCAGTACTGCCGATGTACATACCCGGGCGCCGGCGCATGGCTTCACGCCCCCCCAGCACCTGGATATTCTCTGCCGTGTATTTGTTGGCTGCTTCAGTGTTATCTATATCGTTGTTAGAATTCTTTAAAGGTAATTCCGGATTGGAATTAGCTTCTGTAACCATAAAAGGTACTACCCCCTATCAAGGAATTCCGGCAGGAAGAAAAAAGGCCGTTTGAGCGGTGTTCCTGAGTAATTATTGAATGGACCCTGAACACATAGAGAAGGATATTCTTTTTGCGCGGAAAAGTATGTATACAATCACTAGAATTATAGCATATTCCAGATATAAAGTGAATTCAAAAGAATCTGAAAAACAACCTGAGAGCAGTCAACAAAAGCCTGCCGGAAAGCGGGGATAAAAGACCGGACATGGGGTGTTTTAAGCAGCTTCAGCTAAAAGGCGGCTGTACCCTTCAAAAAATATCCGGGAATCGGGTTTTTAGCGCGCGCCGGAATCAGGTTTTGAGTTATTGGCCAGCAATATCTCCAGAAGTTGTGACTGCGGAATATCCTTTTGTTCAGAAGTTAGCATATCGCGCAACTGCACACTGCCGGTTTTGATTTCGTTATCTCCCAGTATCAGGGTATAACGCACAGAAAGAGTATTGGCCTGCCGCAACTGGGCTTTGAGGCTCTTGCCGGCGGGTGACAGGATGGTGCTTATTCCGGCCTGGCGCAGGTTGCCGGACATTTTGACCGCGGCCTTGCGGGCTTCTTCTCCCAGGCAGGCAATGAAGAGCAGCGGGCTGACCTCCGGCGGAACTGCCAGGTTTTGTCTTTTAATGTTAGTAATGATCCGCTCGATTCCGGCGGCAAAGCCCAAAGCCGGAGTCGGATCCCCACCCAGTTGTTCCATCAGGCCGTCGTAGCGTCCGCCGCCGCCCAGTGTGCTCTGGGCACCTTCTATTTCGGGCTGGATTTCAAAGACTGTACGGGTATAATAGTCCAGACCGCGCACCAGGCAGTGATCGATTTCTGCAGGCAGGCCCAATAGGTCGAGGTATTCTTTCAGTTGATTGAAATGCTTTTCACAATCCGGACACAAGTTCTCATAACTTTTTGGCGCCGCCGCCGAGTATTTCTGGCAGAAGGGGTTTTTGCAGTCGAGCAGGCGGAGAGTATTTTTTTCCCAGCGGTTGCGGCAGTCCTGGCAGAGTTCACCGGTATAGGCTGAGAAGTATTCCTTAAGCCTGGCCAGATAGACCGGCCGGCAGGTTTTACAGCCGATGCTGTTCAGCTTCAGGTGAAGCTGCTGCATGCCCAGTGAAAGGTAAAGTTGCCAGGCCATATCAACAACTTCGGCATCCATGGCCGGATCAACATCACCAATGGCTTCATAACCGAATTGATGGAACTCACGGTAGCGGCCGGATTGGGGTCTTTCATAACGATAACTTTTGCCGAAATAGTAAAGTTTTACCGGGGCCGGCAGGTTGTGCATGCCATGTTCCAGATAAGCCCGGCAAACCGGTGCCGTGCCCTCCGGTTTGAGAGTAAGTTTATTTCCACCGCGGTCTTCAAAAACATACATTTCCTTCTGGACAATGTCAGTCTCTTCTCCGACACCGCGTATGAATAAACCTGCGTCTTCAAACAGCGGGGTATCAATGCGCCGGTAACCGTAAAGCTGGCAAATCCGGGCTATCTTTTCTTCAACAAAACGCCAGTACGGCTGATCTGCAGGTAAAATATCGGATGTGCCGCGGGGTGATCGAAACAATTTCGCACTCCTTTCAAGGGTTATGTAAATAGAATAGAACAGACCTGCCCCAAAGTCAAAATAGGCCTTCTGACTGCTGAATCAGCACGGGCCGTTCCCCTCCGTTTTTCCAAAATTTATTTTATTGGGTTATACTATAAATTACATAAAGGAATAACTCTTATGAGCTTTCAGCGATTACTGGAGAAGGCACAGCTTTACTTGCCGCCGGACAAAGTGGTTATGGTGCGCGAGGCCTTTGAGTTTGCCTCCCAGGCCCATGAAGGTCAAAACCGTGTCTCCGGAGATCCCTACATTGAACACCCGCTTCAGATAGCTTTGACTCTGACCGATTTGCAACTGGATGCCAGTTCTATCGCGGCGGCTTTACTGCATGATGTGGTGGAAAACTGTGATGTGCCGATTATTGATATCGAAACCCGCTTCGGCTCCGAAGTGGCCAGGCTGGTGGATGGAGTTACCCGTCTGGGTAAGATCGGCTGGGCCGGAGAAGATATTGCCAGGCGTGAATCTCAGGCTAAAAACCTGCGAAAAATGCTGGTAGCCATGGCTGAAGATATCCGCGTGGTTTTCATCAAGCTGGCGGACCGCCTGCACAATATGCAAACACTGCATGTAATGCTGCCGGAAAAACAAAAAGGCATAGCGCGTGAGACCATGGAAATTTATGCCCCGTTAGCCCACCGCCTGGGTATATGGGAGTTGAAATGGCAACTTGAGGACCTCGCATTCCGCTATCTGGAACCGGAAAAATACCGGACTATTGCCAGATTGGTAGTCCGCCGCCGGGTAGAGCGGGAAAATTTAATCGGCCAGGTGATCCAGACACTCAAAAGTGAATTTGAAAAAGCCGGATTGAAGGGAGAAATCTACGGAAGGCCCAAGCATATCTACAGCATTTACCTGAAAATGGAGAAATATGAGTCTCTGGGCAAACAATTTGATGACATCCATGACCTCCAGGCGGTGCGCGTTCTGGTTTCCAGCGTGGCTGATTGTTATAATGCCCTGGGTATTATTCATACTCTCTGGCACCCGATGCCGGATGAGTTCGATGACTATATTGCCAATCCCAAACCTAACGGCTATCAATCTCTGCACACTTCGGTGATGTGCTTCGGCACCACTCCACTTGAATTACAAATCCGCACCTATGAGATGCATCACGTGGCGGAATACGGTGTAGCCGCACACTGGCGTTATAAAGAAGGTGAAAAGGGCGATGTCCGGTTTGAGGAAAGGATTTCATGGCTGCGGCAGTTGATCGACTGGCATCGCGAATTCAGCGGCGCCGAGGAATTCCTGGAATCCGTCAAGACGGACATATTCAATGACCAGGTTTTTGTTTATACCCCCAAAGGAGAAATCAAGGATTTACCGCGCGGTTCCACCCCCCTGGATTTCGCCTACCGTATTCATACCGAACTGGGACATCACTGCGTGGGGGCCAAAATCAACGGCAAACTACAACCGCTGAACTATAAATTGAATAACGGCGATATTGTGGAAATCATGACCGTTAAGAGCGGCAAAGGCCCCAGTCAGGACTGGCTGCGGCCTAATCTGGGTTACGTCAATACCTCCGGCGCGCGGGAAAAAATCCGGCAGTGGTTTAAAAAGCAAAAACGCCAGGAGAATATTGAACGCGGCCGCTATTTACTGGAGAGGGAATTGAAAAGGTTGGGCATCAAAGCCCCGGATAAAGATGATCTGGCCCAGCTTTGCAAGTTTGATGATACGGATGATTTTCTGGCGGCTTTGGGATACGGCGGAATCAGTGCACATACGGTGGTAATGAAGCTGGTTAGCCAGTTAGATGCCTCTAAAGTGGTAACGCCGGGTCTGCCGACTAAAACCCCTACTTCGGTAATTAAAGTCCTGGGAGTGGGAGATATGCTGACCCGCCTGGGAGAATGCTGTCATCCAGTCCCGGGTGATGCTATTATTGGTTATATTACCCGCAGCCGGGGAGTTACCGTGCATAAACAAACTTGCCCCAATGTGATTCACGAAAAAGAAACAGAAAGATTGGTTGAAGTGGAATGGGGCCTGGCCAAATCGGTCTTCCCGGTAAAAATCCAGGTGGAAGCCTGGGACCGGGTGGGGTTAATCCGGGATATTTCAACTGTAGTGGCTGAAGAAAAAGTTAATATCTCATCAGTCAGCTTTGCCAATCAAAGTGATCATACTACGCTCTCCCGCTTAACTCTTGAGACCAGTGGACTGGCCCAGCTCTCCCGTATTATGGAGAAAATAGAGGGTGTCAGAGGAGTAATCGGTGTGATCAGGGTACTGGATGACAATCCGGCCAAGGAAGCCCACGGGAAGAGTTCCTCCTCAACAAATTTGCCAAAATCCTGAAAACAGGGTACGATTGAATATAATAATCATAAATAGTCAATAACCAGTGGCTGCTCCGTAAGGGGCAAAGAACAGGGCTAAGTTTTCAGGTTTAGTCTAAAGTAAAGAAGCTGCCTGGTTGTGGCTTTTTGTGCTTTTAATTTTGCCCCGGTTAAACGGGACCAGGAGGAAATTTTGCCTACTACCAAAACTGCCGAAAAAGAGATGCGCGCCGCGGAACGAAAACATGCTCGCAATAAATCTGAGCGAAGCAGGGTTAAAACTTCTGTTACCAGCGCCGAAAATATGATTGCCTCCGGCAATCTGGAAGCCGCCAAAGCCGAGGCAAAAAAAGCTGCCAGCAGTCTGGACAAGGAAAGAAACAAGGGTATTTCCCATGCCAACTCTGTCTCTCGCCGCAAATCCAGATTGATGAAAAAGCTTAATAAAGCTTCAGCCCAAAAAGCTTAAAACCGGCAGTTACCCTCTGGGCTTGTCAATTGAACGGACTTCCGTAAGGTTTGAAACCGAGGTAGAATAGCGGAAGTCCGTTGTCTGTTAAAAAGTCTGGTTAACCGCCGGTTATTGGGTTGTCTGCCAGGCTAACCACCTCAAATGACGTTCAGTTGTTGACAATGCAGGGTGAGATAGTATATTCTCACATCGTAGAACATTAGTTCTCAGAAAGGTACAGTCGGGAATGGACCAGATGGTGAGGCCTTTATCATCCAGGCAAGAGAAAATACTGGCATTTATCCGGGACTTCATGCTGGATAAAGCCTATCCGCCTACCGTACGGGATATTGTGCGCGGGTGCAGTATCAGTTCTACCTCGGTGGCAGATTACAATCTCAGCATTTTGGAAAAAAGCGGCTATATCCGGCGTCATCCCGAAGTCTCACGGGGTATAGAACTGCTTCACGAAAATCCAGGCCGGCATAACCGGTTATCTATTCCAGTTATCGGGCAGATTGCCGCCGGTGAACCAATTCCGGTCCCCTCATCCGATAGCTGGAGCAACTTGTCCACTGCGGAAACGCTTGAAATTCCTTTTGATCTGGTGCGGGGCAAAAAGGACATTTACGCCTTGAAAGTCAAAGGCCTGTCCATGATTGATGCTCTAATCAATGACGGTGACATAGTATTGATGCAGCATACCAGTGTGGTGGAAAATGGAGAAATGGCGGCTGTGTGGCTGAAAAACGAAAAAACAGCCACCCTCAAAAAGGTTTACATCAATCCGCAAAAAGTCCGCTTGCAGCCTGCTAACAGTCAAATGAAGCCGTTTTATTTCGATCCTGAAGAAGTCGAAATACAGGGTAAAGTAGTGGCTGTAATTCGCCAATTGACATAATCTCCAGACTTGCATTTTTTCGCCAAACAGCCTAGATTTAGACCAAGACCATCGTTTATTGCTTTTCGATTTTATTCTCGACCAAAAGGAAGGCCATGTTTATCAATCAGTTCCAAAATGTGGGAAGAGCACTTTTCAGCCGCGGCCTGGTATCCTCATCCAGCGGCAACCTCAGCATCCGCATGGGAGAGCACCTGATAATTACCCGGCGGGGCAGCAATTTAGCCACTTTAGAGGAAATTGACCTGGTTGAAACAGGCATTCATAAAAATGACCGCAATACTCCGCTGGCCTCGGTCGAATTGCCCGTACACCGGGCCATCTATCAAAACACGCAGGCTAAAGCCATCGTGCATGCTCATCCTCCTCATTTGACCGCGCTTTCCATGGTCGATAGGGTGATAAAGTCCGAGCACCTGGAAAATTTTGGTTCGATAGCCGTGGTCCCGGTACTGGGGTGGGATATGGAAGTTAAACCCGGCGGGCTGGCGGATATTATTGCTGAGACTCTGAAAACCAACTATATCATTGCGGTGCGCGGACATGGTAGTTTTGCCATAGGCCAGATTATGGATGAGGCTTACGATTATACCACAAACCTGGAAGCTGCCTGTCAGATCCTTTGTTTGTTGAAATCGATGCGTGTTTCAGGCTAACCTGGAATAGAATCCGGTCCCGTTCCGGCTGAAAATAAATTCTGTTGCCCAAATCAGGGTTGATTAACCGGTTGATTCATTTTTGACTTGGTTCACATCGGGCACTATAATGAGTTTATTCAAAATTTCATAAAAGGACAGAAACTATGCCTAACTATGCTTATTACAATCAGAAATTCATGCCTCTGACTGAAGCCAAAATGGGTGTCATGACTAATTTCATGCACTACGGCACCGGTGTTTTTGAAGGCATCCGCGGAAGCTGGAACCAGGCCAGGCAACAGTTATATCTTTTTCGCCTGAAAGAGCATTATGAACGTATGCTGAAGGGCTGTAAAACGCTTAAAATAGACCTGCCGTATTCTGCGGATGATATGGTCAAGCTGACCATAGAACTGGTCCAAAGAAGTGGTCTGAAGGAATCGCAGTATATCCGTCCTCTGGCTTATAAAAGCACGGAAGCCATTGGGGTGCGGCTGCATAATTTAAAAAGTGATTTTTTGATTTTCAATCTGCCCTGGACCCGCTATCTCGAGAAGGATATCTGCGCGGTGGGTGTTTCCTCCTGGCGCCGTCCGGGCAACAACTTTTCCATTCCGAATGCCAAATTGACCGGCCAGTATATAAACAGCGCTTTCACTAAAACCGAAGCCATTGAATGCGGTTATGAAGAAGCGATAGTATTAAACGAGTGGGGCCGTGTGGCTGAGGGCAGCGGAGAAAACATTTTCCTGGTCGTTGACGGTAAGCTGGTCACTCCTTCTGCCAGTGAAAGCATTCTGGTGGGTATCACCCGGAACTCAATAATTGAAATTGCTGCCAGAGAACTGGGTGTTGAGACGGTTGAAAGGCCGGTAGAGCGCGGTGAATTATATACCTGCCAGGAAGCCTTTTTCACCGGCACAGCCACCAATGTGGCTGCTATCGGCTCGATTGATCACCGGCCGGTAGGGAACGGTCAAATCGGCCCTATCACACAAAAATTGAGCGATATTTATGTCGATATCATTCAGGGCAATAATCCCGCTTACATGCACTGGTGCACCCCGGTTTTTTAAATAGTGGGTAATGAGTGAGCTCTGAGAGGGATATCGATCTCTGCGGTACTCCCGGTTCAGGACCGGAGGTAGCCGGCAGAAACGCCGGGGACGGCTTCTCCGGGATTATTGAGAGTAAAAATAGCGGTAACAGGTGGAGGAATCCGGGATTATGAGTATTTTGTACGGGATTCTGGCATTAATCATGCTTTTTTTCATCGTACTGCAAATTCGCAACCGGATTCCCCGCATAATCTCTTTCTTTTCCCCTGGCAAACGCAACTTATCCTTTCAGGACCAGCCTGATCCGCCAGTGGATGAGATTCATATGGAAATGGCTAAACCGCTTTTGGAAAAAATGGAAGCCGGCGGTTTTAAACAACTGGGTTATATGGTGGAAAAAGCACCTCTCTGGTCAAGGAGTACGCGTGAACTGGTGATGGTCTCTGCCAGTGATAAAATTATTGCCTCGATCGGCTTTCGCGGTTTGAAATCATCCTACTTTTTGTACACACCTTTTGAAGGCGGCCAGGTGGTAATAACCGCCCATAATTGTTTCCGTAACTACATCAAACCGGATTTTATGACCACGGAAGTCAAGTCCGGCGATTTGGACGAAATGCTGGAATCCCACAAAAACGATGTTGAAAGTTTTATCGCCAAAGGCTATGTGCCTTTCAGGGATTATTCGCGTGAAGCAGTCATGCGAGCCACCAATCAGTATTACAAGTCCAGTTATCCTGCCACCCAGTTGCGCGTGGCCGGAGTAATTAACAGTCTGTTCTTCATTGTGTGTCTGTTAATCTTTTATCTTCTGGTCAGAGCGGCTTTCAGTCAATAAACAGGCCCCGGGTTGAATCAGCTTTCGGTTTGTTTTCGCCTTGATAGGCAAGCCGGTGAAGTCAGCTCAAAACCGCAGGCGTTGCAGTTCTCATATCGACAATCAGGAGTCTCCTGGCCCTGTTGCGCCTTCAGGTATTCTCGCTTTAGAAATTGTGAGGTCACGCCGGTGTCTATGTGCGACCAGGGCAGAATCTCCTCCAGACTGCGCTCGCGGTTAGCATAAAAAGCGGGGTCGATTCCGCAAATATCAAAAGCTTTTCTCCAGTTTTCCCATTTGAAGTGTTCGCTCCAGGCATCGAACAGGCAACCCGATTTCCAGGCTTCCAGGATAACCTTACCCGTGTGGCGGTCACCGCGGGAAATTACAGCTTCCAGCAGGCTGGTCCTGGGGTCCTGCCAGGAAACTTTCAATCCCCGTCGGGCCAGGCCGTCTTTTACCATGTCATGCCTGAGGATAATATCGTTTTCCTGCGCCTGGGCCGCCCACTGGAAAGGGGTATGGGGTTTGGGCACGAAGGTGGAGAGGCTGATGCCCAGTTTAATCCGCTGGCCGGCCAGTTCCCGACCCAGGTGGTATATTTTCTCAACCAGTTGAACAATATATTGAACGTCTTCAAGCGTCTCTTCCGGCAGTCCGATCATAAAATATAGTTTCAGAGTGGTCCACCCGCGCTGGAAAGCGATGGCCGCGGTCTCCATTAAGACAGCCTCCGGAATACATTTGTTAATAATGCGGCGGAGCCTTTCACTGCCGGCTTCGGGGGCAAAGGTCAGTCCTGTTTTTCGCCCGGAGGGCAGTGTTTCCATCAGTTTTATGGAGGATGCCGCAATTCGCAGGCTGGGCAGAGAAAAGGTCACATCAGGATATAGTTTTGCCAGGGCTGTTACCAGTTGGTCAATCTCCGGATAGTCCGAAGTGCTGAGGGAGACCAGCGAGACTTCATCATATCCGCAGTTTTCCAATAGTTTTCCCACCGCTTCAATCACTTCGTCGCGGGATCTTTCCCTGACTGGCCGGTAGATGTTGCTGGCCTGGCAAAAACGGCAACCGCGGCTGCAGCCGCGCTGGATTTCGATGGCCGCTCGGTCCTGGACAACCTCTACCAGCGGGACCACCGGTTTCAACGGCGGCGGCGGCAGTCTGTTTACGATGCGGCGGCGGATGACCGGAGATGCTTCTGCCACCCGCGGACTAACGCTCAGAATAGTGCCATCGCTTTTATATTCCACCCGGTATAATGAAGGCACATATATCCCTTCAATTCCAGCCGCCTGTTTAAGTAATTCTTCCTTGCCGGACTGACTTTTTTTCCACTTACGGAAGACGTCTATCAGTTCAACCAGGACTTCTTCCCCTTCGCCTATTACAAATAAATCCACAAAGTCCGACATTGGTTCAGGGTTAAGGACACTGCTCCCTCCGGCAATAATCAGAGGGTGGGACAGGTCTCTGTCACTGGCCAGGACCGGAATTTGAGCCAGGTCCAGCATGTTCAGAACGTTGGTAAAACCCAGCTCATAACCTAAAGAAAAACCGATTATGTCAAATTCTTTGAGGGGATGTTTGGTTTCAAGGGAATAGAGTAAAATACCAGCGCTGCGCATGGCAGCTTCCATGTCTTTCCAGGGAGCGTAGGTCCGCTCAGCCAGGACATCCGGCTGATTATTCAGGATTTCATACAGGATGGGAAGGGCCATGTTGGACATGCCAATATCATAAAGGTCAGGAAAGCTTAGAGCCACCTTGATATCGGTGGTGTTCCAGTCTTTTATGACGCATTGCCATTCGCCGCCGGTATAACGCGCCGGCTTGCCCACCTGAAAGAGAATATCGTCCAATTTATGCATAAACATCTTCACCCAAAAAAGAATTAAACCGGGCTGACAGAGTCCAGATCAAACACCATTCCATCCTGGGCGGCGATGATCCGGATGCCGGTTTTTTCAGTTAAACTGGCCGCCGTTTTAGCCGGACCGGCATGCCATAGTTGCATCCCAAAGTGGGTTAAAATGGCCGCTTTGGGTTTGATTCTGGTTACGATGGATTCCACATCTATTGCCGATAGATGGTCCATTTTTAGACGGTTGTCCACGAAAACCACATTGATAATCAGGACATCAGACAGATATTGCGTGGTTAACCCATCAAAAAAGCGAGAATCGGCTATGTAAGAAAACGAA
>DATIKD010000073.1:0-8162 GCA_035477965.1 Dehalococcoidales bacterium
TGACAGCGGCCATGTTAGCGGAATAGCCGGTATAGCCCGCAATATAACCCAGCGCAAAAAGGCAGAAATAGAATTGCAAAAAGTGGTCCAGATGCTGCAGGCCATTCGGGTAGTAAATCGCATCATAACCCAGGAACGGAATGCTGGAAAATTACTGGAAGATACCTGCCGGAGTTTAACCTCTATACGCGGTTATATGAGTTGCTGGATAGTTCATTTTGATGACAAATCGAATTTGCTATGGTCAGCCCATTCTAATACTGATGATAATTTTATTCGATATTTGTCATCTGTACAGAAAGGTATTTTACCTAACTGTGTTCAGCAGTCACTGACTTCAGTTGATTCGTTTTTAGTCAAGCCAAATGATACCCTCTGCTCAGATTGCCCTACTCCCGCGGTAATTAGCGAGGGATTGCAGGTCCTGATAGTTCCGATAAAGTGCGCCGGAGAAAACAGGGGAGTTTTTTCGGCTATGATTCGTAACACAGACGCTCTTGATGCCGGAGAAATGGACTTACTGCAGGAACTTATGGACGATGTTGGCCTTGCCCTGCACAACATTCAACTCGAAGAACTGAGAGCGAAAACAGAACTGGCTCTAAAACAAAGCGAAGAGCGTTTCAGACTTATCTCTGAAACAGCCGAGGACATTATATACCGGATTAATTTACGACCTGAATTCAGACTGGATTATGTGAGCCCTTCGATTTTTAAGATTCTCGGATATAACCAGAAGACTGTGGCCAGTTTTGGAAGATGGTTAGCAGGATTGATACACCCCGCCGATTTTCCTATGATTAAAATTTTGTTGAGAAATCCTGCCCAGACTGGCTCCACTCCGTTTGTGATGCGTTGGAAACACGCGAATGGAAAATGGGTTCAGGTTGAGCATCGTCATGCCCTGTTTCCAGGAGAAAACGGCCAGGCCGAGGCGGTGGTGGGAATCGGGCGAGATATATCCGAACGCATCCGCATGGAAGACTCGCTCAAGACCAGTCAGGCGTTTTCTCAAAAGCTGCTAGAAGAAGCGCCCAATCCGGTCCTGGTATATAACCAGGATTCCTCTGTTCGTTATGCTAATCCGGCTCTATATAGTTTGACAGGGTTCAGCCCTGAAGAAGTCATAGGCTGCCGATCACCATTTCCATGGTGGCCGGCAGACAGGAAGGAAGAATATCTGTCTCTCCTCGAATGGACTCAACGAACTGGTAAAGCTATACAGGAGCACCTTTTTCAGAAAAAGAACGGGGAAGCTTTCTGGGTGATAAACTCCATCCGTGTCATTCATCTTAATCACCAGGTGGAATATGCTCTGGCCAACTGGATTGATATTACTGAACGCAAAAAGGCTGAGTTGGCAGTGCGCCAGTCTGAAGAAAAAACCCGCCTGGTTTTTGCCTCCATCGCCGATGGTATTATTATTTCCGACCTTCAGGGAAAAATACAGGACTGCAATGACAGGGCCTTAATGCTGGCAGGTATAGCCAAAGATCAAATGATCGGTATGAATATTGTCGATTTCATACACCCTGAAGACCAATTGAGAGCGTTTGAAAATATCCAAAGTACCATTTTTTACGGAAATATGGGTCACATACAGTATAATCTGGTTAGACCGGATGGAGTGATTATCCCGGCGGATACTATCGCCAGTGTAGCTAAGGATGCTAATGGTGCGCCGCTGTACCTTATTGTCAGCTTCCAGGATATCACCGGGCGTCTCAAGATGGAAAAACGTATTCTTGACCTTTATGAAGCTGAAAAGAAACAGCGTGAGGAACTGCAGGAAGAAGCCAGGATGCGCGGCATGTTCGTTGATGTCCTGGCGCATGAATTACGGACTCCATTGACACCTATTCTGGCATCCGGCGGGATGTTAAGGGATTTGTTGGAAGAAACACAGAATACGCTTCTGAAAAAGCTTATTGTTAACATAACTAACGGGGCGGATACTTTATCACGGAGGCTGGAGGATTTGCTGGATGTAGCCCGCTACTCTCGGGGTGTCTTCCAATTGAATTATTCGCCGGTCGATTTGAAACCGTTTTTTGAAAATGCAGTGGAGCGCTTTAAGCCCGCGCTGGACCAGCGCCGCCAGGAGTTAGTTGGAACTATTGCCGATAATTTACCAGTGGCGGAAGTGGACTCTTCGAGGCTGGAACAGGTTGTTGTTAATCTTTTGGCAAACGCCAGTAAATTCAGTTATGATGAATGCAAAATTCATTTTAAGGCGGTTTATCAGGAAGGTTCCCTGACTTTCGAAGTTCAGGATGAAGGGATCGGAATTAGCCGTGAAGAAATCATCCGGTTATTCCAACCTTATCATCGTGTAGAGCAGGACCGTCAGAAATTCCCCGGGATAGGATTGGGATTGGCAGTTTCCAAGCAGATCGTCAATGCTCACGGCGGCACCATCAATGTCCGCAGTCAACCAGGTCAGGGCAGTGTTTTCACTGTCACCATTCCTCTAAAAGTACTAAAAACTTAATACAACTCGCTGGATCATACCACACCGCGAATTCTATGCGCATTGAAGCTTTCCTTACCAGCTGTTTTCTTTGATCAACTCTGTAGTGGTAGCGAATAGAGGAAAGGTTTATGGCAGGCCTAACCTAAGACTATCCGCGCCTTATTACTCACCTCCTTTCCAGCGAGAATAGAGAATCGGGGCTACCTGGGGAAAATATAGTTTGGTTGTTAGTTACGCCGGCAAGTTATGGCTTTTCAATTTTTGTGACAATATTGATGTTTAACATAAGGTATATTACAATGGATGTTAAATGAAAGGATGGGAAAATATCATACCAGACTAAAAGGATGTGAAATGGCACCTCAAAAAGATGAAAAACTGATCGAACTGGAACCCAATTTTACTCTCTGGAGATTATTAGACCATACCCGTTTTATGATTGCGCGGTTAAGAGAAAAGGAATTGGACCAATTTGGCCTGACACCTGAACAGACTCATATTCTCTTTATCCTGGCTCATCATGATGGTCCTGCCTCAATCAACTATATTGTGGAAATAACCCAAAGACAGCATCATTCGATCTCAACCCAGATTGATAGAATGACCAAGCAGGGGTTGGTAAACCGCAAACGCTCAGCCGAAGATGCGCGCCGCTATGAAGTAGCTATTACTAAAAGAGGACTGGCACTTCTGAATAAAGTAACGCGCGATTCGGTTGAGCAAACTTTTTCCTGTTTGGCCGAAGAAGATAAAGCTGCTTTGCGGAAATCTCTTAAGTGCTTGCTGGCCAGAGCCTACAACTTGAACAGTAAGGTATATCAGACGCACTGGGGCGAATAATATCCTTTACCAGATCTGTTCATATTATTTTCCCCGGTGAATCACCAGCCACATAATGAAGCCAGTCCCGATAAGTAATCGGGGCAAATTTACCGGCCGACCATGGCCGTAAATTGTCCTTTCCGTCATCGAACACTTTTTTCGCTTAATTATTTCCTTATTAACGGGAGTCTAATTCGATGGGGCTGTTTAAACGGAAAAAAGAAAAACAGGCGGGTTCTATAGGCGGGCCGCAGTGTTCGGTATGCGGGAGCGTTAACGTAAATTTAAAAGTAAATTATGCCGGCGAACAGCCGGACTATATAAAAACCTGGCGAGGGCGGCGGTATTTGCCTTATCACTGCCGGGATTGTCAAATTGATTTTAATGTGCCGGAAGAGAAATTCGGTATTATGGCACAGAATCAGATCGATGATGGGATGATCGATGAAGAAGCCCTCAAAGCGGCGGAAGATGAACTTAGAAAAGAAATGGATGAAGAAGGCGACCGGAGATGCCGCTGAGGCAGAACGAAGCGTGCCCCTGAAAATGACGTGGTAGTTCTGAGCCAACCCTGGAATAAGTATATCCGTTTAGCAGTTGGCTAGTCAGATTTGGCTTTAATAGAGTATTCATTCATAAACCAATCGATTATTTCGCGCGAGATTGACATTTTGGGTGGAATAACCGGAGTACTGCCGGCCGAATACCAGCCGGCTTCCGCAATCTCAGTTCCATCGGGTTTTATTTCCCCGCTTTCATATTCGGCTGTAAACCCTATCATCACAGAATTGGGGAAGGGCCAGGGTTGACTGCCGAAATAACGGATGTTTTTAACCTTAATACCCACTTCTTCCAAAACTTCTCTGCGCACGCACTCTTCAAGGGTTTCTCCCGGTTCCAGAAAACCGGCAATAATAGTATGCATATTAACCCGTGAGCGCGAATAGCGGGTTAACAAAATCTGGTTGTCTTTTAGTACTCCCACAATGACCGCCGGGGCGATATGCGGGTAGCTCAGGGATTTACAGGAGGGGCAGATTTTAGCCCACTCAGCCTGAGCGGTTTCGGTCAAATGTCCGCAGCGGCCGCAATAATGGTTAGTTTTTTCCCAGAGAATTATTTGATACGACCTGCCAGCCAGTAGAAAAACATCTTCATCCGCGCCTGAATAAAACGACCTTAAATCAGTAAAAGTAAAGTTGTTCGGCGCCTGGTTTTCGTCTGACAGTTCAGCCGCATAGCAGGGGCGCTGTCTGAAAGTACCCAGGAAACGGACTCTTACCGCGGATAGATTTAGTTCCTCCAGACCTCCAACGTAAGGCAGGCTAAACCCATGGGTATCCGTATGTACCAGCAAACGGGATGAACTGAAAGCCAGCCAGTAGGCCGGACCGTGACCTTCTTCTGAAGGAGTTTTGGCCGGGACAAAGTTTTTGTAAAGGCTTTCTCTTTCCATATCGGGCTTCCCTGTTGATTGTTATAAGCCAATTGTCGAGTAAACCCAGCAGGCTGTCAAGCGTGAGTTAGCAGAAGTAAACCAAAACAAAAGACAAGCTGTTTAGAAACTAATTACCGATGCAGGATGGTGAGCCGTCTGGGACTCGAACCCAGGACCACCTGATTAAAAGTCAGATGCTCTGCCAGCTGAGCTAACGGCCCTTGCCAAAATAGAGGCGGAATAAAAGGGAGCAATAACCTGAAGCTTCACTTTTATCCCGCATAAGATTGTATCAGAAGCCTGAGTTAATCGCAAGGTCGAATACGAATGCAGAGTTCCGTCTCCCCATATGAATCAGGTAATAATGGCATACCCCATCGCAGAAAAAAGCATAACCATAAATCTTTATGCCTTTTATCTGGCTTAAAGAACTATGGAGTCAACCTTTCTGATATTTATATTGACTAAGCCAGTAATGCTATTTTTATCCGGAACTGATGCCCGGAGCTTCCGGGACCTCGGGCGGGTAGATTGGCAACGGGGCGAATACCATGCCGCCATCTATTAGTAACTCCGCCGCAGTAATATAGCTGGCTTCATCTGAGGCCAGAAACAGGATACCGTATGCCACTTCGTCCGGTTTGCCCATCCTGCCCAGCGGGACAGGGCCTGAGATGAGCCGCTCAGTATTTTCCAGGCCCCCGCCCAGCTTTACTACCAGCTTCTCAAAAAGAGGTGTCCAGATATTCCCGGGATGCACCGAATTGACACGGATATTGTGTTTGCGCAGACAAATGGCATCTGATTTGGTCATAGAGCGCAGAGCACCCTTTGAGGCGTCATAAGCCGGAGTATCACAACCGATAATGCCGTAACAGGATGCCACATTGACAATACTGCCGCCGCCAGCCTTTATCATAAATGGGACGGCGTATTTGTTACAGAAAAAAGGACCTTTTACGTTCACAGCCATAACTCTGTCAAGCTCACTCTCGGCTACTTTATGCGGGGCCCCCCGTCCTCCGGCTATGCCCGCATTATTTACCAGAATATTGATCTGCCCAAATCTTTTATGAATACTAGCAAAAACCTTCTCTACTTCAACGGCCTGAGATACATCAAGGTGCCAGAAACCGGCACTGCCTCCGGCGGTTTCAATTTCATTGGCTACTCTTTGGCCGTTTTCATCATCAACATCTACAATCGCTAACTGCGCACCTTCTCTAGCCATCAATTTGGCGGTAGCTTCACCGATACCGTTGGCTGAACCCGTGACAATGCTTACTTTTCCTTTTAGTCTGTCCATAGCCTACCTCCTGCTTATTTATCAAACATGCAAACCCATATAACGTGGCTTAAGTATACCAGAAAAGGCGGAGATTGCCAGTAGTCGATGAGCATTTCTGCAAATCGAAAATTTATTTACCTTTTTTCTTTGCCAGGCACCAGGCGCACGTGTGTGAAAGTGTACAAAGTCTTCTTTCAATCTTTGGCCTGCTGTACTAGAATTTAGTATAATGCCTATATGGTTTAGTCAAGGAGTTAAGGTGAGCGGAATTCTGGAAAAAGTCAACTCACTCGATGATCTTAAAAAGCTCAATTATTCACAGCTTTCTCTATTGGCGCAAGAACTTCGCCAGGAGATAATTAGTACAATATCCCGCAACGGCGGTCATCTTGCTTCCAGCCTGGGAACGGTGGAGTTGACTATCGCCCTGCACCGCGTATTAAACAGCCCGCAGGATAAAATTGTTTGGGATGTAGGACATCAGAGCTATACCCACAAGATTCTGACCGGACGCAAAGAGCGTTTCTCCACAATTCGCCTTACCGGTGGTCTCTCAGGCTTCCCGTCGCCGGTGGAAAGCCCTCACGATGCATTTATCAGTGGGCATGCCGGCAATTCTATTTCCGCCGCACTGGGAATGGCGCTGGCCCGCGATTTGAGTAAAGCCAAATTTCAGATTGCGGCGGTGATAGGCGACGGCTCACTGGGGAATGGAATGGCTTTTGAAGCCATAAATCATACCGGTCATTCAGGCACCAGGCTAATAGTCATTCTTAATGATAACGGGATGGCAATTTCTCCCACTCTGGGGGCATTGGCCCGCCTTTTTAATCAGGTCCGTACGGACAGGCGTTATGAAAGAGCCAAAAGCCGTCTGAAAAAACTGTTAAGCTTTTTCCCGATGGGCAAATCGGCCTGGCGCTGGAGCAAGAGCGCCAAGCGCGGACTTAAAAGCGTGGTACTGCCTAACGCTTTCTGGGAGCAGTTGGGGTTTGTTTATCTAGGGCCTCTGGATGGTCATAACATCCCGATTCTGGAATCGGCTTTAATACGGGCCCGTGATTTTGAAAGTGGCCCGGTGGTATTGCACGTCCTGACTACCAAAGGCAAGGGTTATCCCGCGGCAGAGGATAATGCGGTAAAATTTCATGGGCTTTCTCCTCGCCCGTTGCCGGCGGATAATGGACACTCGTCATACAGTCAGGTTTTTGGGCAGGCCATCAGCCGCATGATGCGAGAGAATGAAAATATTGTGGTGATCAGTGCTGCCATGCTGGATGGTACGGGTCTGGCTGAAACTGCAGCTGAATTTCCGAAGAGAGTTATTGATACCGGTATCTGCGAACAACACGCGGTGACTCTGGCAGCCGGGCTGGCCACCCAGGGGTATTTACCGGTGGTAGCTGTTTACTCCACTTTTTTGCAGAGGAGCTATGATCAAATTATCCATGACATCTGTTTGCTTAATCTGCCGGTGGTACTGGCAGTAGACCGAGCGGGTATAGTAGGAGAGGACGGAGCAACTCATCAAGGGGCTTTTGACATCGCCTACCTGAGTTCTATTCCCAATTTGATCGTATCTGCTCCAATGGATGAGGACGAATTACAGCACATGCTCTATACCGGTTTGAAGGCCGGAAGGCCGATGGCAATCCGTTATCCTCGCGGCTGCGGTGAAGGTGTGAAGCTGAGCCCTCATTTCAGACTTATAAATATCGGTCAGAGCCAGGTAGTCAAGGAAGGCCGGGAAGGGGTGATACTGGCTTTAGGTTCAATGGTTTCACAGGCCAGAGCTGCTGCAGATGTTTTGGAAAGGCAAGGCGTCAACGTCGGTGTTATCAACGCCAGATTCGCCAAACCGCTGGATGAAGCGACCATATTGAAAGCAGCACGCTCGAGCGGACGCATAATGACTGTGGAAGAAGGTATCCTGCAGGGTGGGTTTGGCAGTTCAGTGGTGGCCATGTTAAGTCAACATGAAATGACCGACCTAAGAGTTGCCAGGCTGGGATTACCAGACCGCTTTGTTGAACACGGCAGTGCGCAACAAATACGTGAAAAATACGATCTTTCTTCTACTGGCATAGTCCGCCGGTTTCAGGCCGCTTTCCCTGATTTGCAGCTAAAACAGACCGGCCCCT
>DATIKD010000074.1:0-2930 GCA_035477965.1 Dehalococcoidales bacterium
CAGCATGGAATATATGTCAAAGGGAACACTGACCAGAAGATTGAATAACCTGTCAATTATCGATGCCTTGAAAACAGCTGTTTTAGTCACTGATGCCCTCTATTACGGGCGTATGAACCGCCTGGCTCACCGCTGGGTTACCCCTGATAACATTTACTTCGATGATAATGAGATACCCAAGCTGGGGAACTGGAGGACGGCTTCCATTACTCAGAAATTATACAAAAACCCAAATCTAAACGATATCGTTACCGTCTATTACCCCCCTGAAAAAGTCGCCAGCGGTCAGGGTGGATTAGACTACTTTTCAGATATCTATCAAATGGGAGCGGTTTTGTTCACAATGCTGACTGGTAAGCCGATCTTTAATGAAACCGGCGAAGCCCTGATTGAAAAAATAAAGAACGGGCATGCTCATGCCGCCAATTTCCACAATCCTGATATTAGCCTCGAATTGGATAAGGTTATCAAGCTTTGTCTGGCAAAAAACAAAAAGGACCGGTATCAAAGCACCGCCGCCTTAAAGAACGATTTACTTAAAATTCTGGCAAGTTATGAATCGGCCAGGAAGACAACCTGATAATGACTGGTCACACTTTGCAACCCCAAGTTCACACATTCTAACCTGTTTTTGATTCTGCTTGTCAGCCCTTTTCCATGAAAACTGCTTTATACTCGGCAACTCAAAAGTCTTCAGCTAGTTTGTTATAATATAAGGTAGATCGCCGGCCTGAGCAGAGAGTTGAAGAAATGAAAGCCGAAATAATTGCCAGCGGGACCGAATTATTGCTGGGAGAAGTAACTGATACCAATACTGTCTATATCGCCTCTCAATTGGCTGAGTTGGGATTGGATTTGTACTATGTTTCCATTGTAGGTGATAACCCTGAAAGATTTACCGGAGTACTCAAAACTGCATTAGAGAGATCAGACATAGTTATAGTTACCGGAGGACTGGGGCCAACCAAGGGTGACATCACCCGCGAAGTAATTGCCGGACTGTTGGGTGAAGAGTTAGCCATTGACCCGGCGTTAAGACAACATATTATCGGCTTTTTCAAAAAATTGAATCTTTCGATGCCTATTAACAACCTAAAACAGGCCACACTCATTCCATCGGCCACCGCGATGCCCAATCCTCTGGGCAGTGCCCCAGGCTGGTGGGTGGAAAAGAATTCCAAAATTATCATTTCATTGCCGGGGCCGCCGGCTGAAATGCAAACCATGTGGCAGGGAGAGGTATATCCCCGCTTAAGTCAAAAAGCGGAATCTATTATTGTTTCCAGGACACTAAAAACCTGGGGCCTTTCCGAGGCCATGATTGACCAGATGGTAGGACACTTTATGTCCTGTTCCAACCCGACTTTGGCTCTTTATGCCAAACTGGACGGCATTCAATTAAGAATTACTGCCAAAGCCTCTGACCACGCCAGCGCCGATAAACTAATTTCAACTCGCGAAAATGAACTACGTGCAATATTAAAAGAACACATCTGGGGCGCAGACAAAGAAACTCTGGAGGGTATTGTCAGCCGCCTGGTTACCGGTAAAGGGCTAAGTATAGCTTCTGCGGAAACTTTCACAGGCGGCCTATTATCCTCGGCCCTGGCAGTTGCGCCGGATAGTAATAAATTTTTTAAGGGCGGTTTTACGGTTTTTGGGAATGCCCGTCATAATTTGACTGCCTCGGCCGAACAACCTGAAAAAGCCAGCCCCGAATACGCTGCCTATCTGGCCCAGACCGCCCGTGAACGGTTCCGGACTGATATTGGGATTGGGATTGACGGTTGGCTTGAAAACCAGTCAGGCACTCTAACCGGCAAAGCCTTTATAGCTATCAATTTTCCGCGGGGTAATCAGGAACTAGTACAAACTTATCCCGCAGGTTCGTACCAGTTGGTGAGGCGTTCGGTTACCCATGCTTTTTTCAGCCTGCGTCAAATCCTGATGGACACCTGATCCTGATAACCAGGATAGAGGGTAAACGGGACTTAGTTTAGTTGTTGACAGTTTTATGCCGGTAGAATTCCACCTTAGCCAACCAGTTTATTACATTTGACAAAACCGGTAAAAAATAGTATATTCTAGAAAATAGCTGTGAAAGAGACGAGTAGGTCTCAAGCGAAGCCCAGAGAGCCGGAGTTGGTGTGAACCGGCGCAAGCGCAGAGAACGAATGGACTCTAGAGCTGCCCATCGAAAGGGTAACCGATTAGACAAGGGCCGGAGTGAGCACCGTTAGCAAAGCTCAGGATATAATTCCGTAAAACCGGGACGTATCTGAATAAGATAACTGGCGTTATTCATCTATATTTCTAACCAGTTAATCAGGGTGGTACCGCGAAGTAAACCTCTCGCCCCTGTGGGGCGGGAGGTTTTTTTATTGCTCTAAAACAGGAGGAAATAATGTATTTTCCAACAATAGATGAGGTTATTACGAGACAATTCGAAGGTAATGCAATCCCGATTTACCGGGAGATTGTAGCCGATCTGGAGACGCCGGTTTCAGCCTTTTTAAAAATCAAGAAAGACGGTCAGTCATTTCTTCTGGAAAGCGTGGAAGGCGGCCAGCGTTTAGCCCGCTACAGCTTCATCGGTACTGATCCTTATAAAGTATTAACCATTAGTAAAAATGACGGGATTGACCCACTGGTCCTGGTTGAGCGAGAGATGAACCGGTTCAAGGTCATCCCGGTGCCGGGTTTGCCGCGCTTTTTTGGAGGAGCGGTAGGGTTTCTGGGCTATGAATGTGCCACCCGTTTTGAAAATCTGCCTGAGCCGGAAGAAGACACCCTGAATTTACCGATGGCAGTGTTCATGTTCACTGATACTCTGCTGGTTTTTGATCACGTGACACATAAAATAAAAATAGTCAGCCTGGTCAGGCTGGATAAAGACATCGCCCGGTCATATGCGGAAGCTTGCCGCCGTA
>DATIKD010000075.1:0-9355 GCA_035477965.1 Dehalococcoidales bacterium
CTATTTTCAGGAATTTAGACCACAGGAAAACCAGGACTGCCGCCAGGATGAAATTGACCAGCACCAGAATCCAGGGCAAATCCGGGAATAACAGGACTTGTCCGGCAGTTATTAGCAAATTCGCGACAGCCATGGGAAGCATAAACTTCCAGGAGAAATCCATCAACTGATCAATTCTGACCCGCGGCAGAGTAGCGCGGATCCAAACCATAACAAAGAAGACCAGCGCCACTTTGATCAGCAGCCAGACAAAAGGCGGCAGAAGAGGCCCTTTCCAGCCTCCCAGATAAAGAGTGGAGATGATCGCCGCCAGCGCCAGTGCTTCGGCATATTCCACCAGATAAAACATGGCGAATTTCATGCCGGAATACTCGGTGTTATAACCTGAAGCCAGTTCCGAATCGGCTTCCAGCATATCGAAGGGAGTGCGGTTAATCTCAGCACTGCCAGCCAGAAAGAACAGGACAAAGCCCAGCGGCTGGAACAGGATGAAAGGCAGATTTTGTTTAAGAACAATTTCATTCATTGACATTGAACCGGCCAGCAGGACCACTGCCGCCAGCGCCAGCACCAGAGGAATCTCATAACTGATGACCGCTGCAATATCCCGCATGGCGCCCAGCAGGGAATACTTGTTATTTGAACCCCAGCCGGCCATGAAAAGCCCCACTCCGGTGATTGAACCCATGGCCACCAGGAAGAGTACACCCACGTTGAGGTCAGCCATCATGGCGCCGTTGGCAAAGGGTATTACGGCAAAAATCAGCAGTACCGGCACAAAAGCCACGATCGGCGCCAGGAAATGCACCAGACGGTCAGCCCGGGAGGGAATGATGTCTTCTTTGGTCAGGACTTTTATCACATCCGCTACCGGTTGAAAAACTCCGAAGGGGCCCGCCCGGTTAGGTCCCAGCCTGGACTGCATGCGGGCCATGGACCTCCGCTCAAACCAGATGAAACCCATCACGCTGCCGAACACAAAACTCAGAATAATAACAAAATATAACAGCCAGTGCAGCCAGTCCGCGGCTGACGGCCAGCGCAGGGCAATTTGCAGTATTTCCGGTTGCGGTGCAGGAATGAAATTCATATTATCTGTCTACTTCACCCATACAAACATCAATGCTGCCGAAAATGATTATGATATCAGCGATTTTCCAACCCTTGAGCATTTCTTTCAGCGCGGTCAGGTTAATCAGAGAAGGCGCCCGGACATGGCAGCGGTAGGGCGCAATAGAACCATCTGAAACCAGGTAAAAACCCAGTTCGCCCCGCGGTGACTCAATACGTCTGTAAACATCCCCCGGTAGAGGCCGCAGAATGCGCGGAACTTCTGTCCTGGTCGAACCGGAGGGAATGCCTTTAACGGCCTGTTGCAGAATGCGGACGCTCTGACGCATTTCTTCCACTCTAACCCGGTAGCGGTCATAGCAATCCCCCTGGGTGCCGGTGGGTATCTCAAAGTCAAAGCGTTCGTAAAGGCTGTAGGGATCGGCTTTGCGCAGGTCCCATTTCAGGCCGCTGGCCCGCAGAACCGGCCCGCTGATGGCGCAGTTGACCGCCAGTTTAAGCGGTAAAATACCCACACCTTTGGAGCGGGACAACAATATCTCGTTGTCTTTTATCAGGCGGTCATATTCATCTATATATACCGGCAGTTGAGCTATCAAATCTTTGAGTGCGGGTAGAAACTCGTCCGGCAGGTCCTGACTGACGCCGCCGATGCGCATATAATTGTAGGTCAACCTCTGGCCGGAGGCCATTTCGAAAAGGTCCAGGATTTTTTCCCTTTCCCGCAGCATGTACAGCAGGGGAGTCATGAATGCCCCGCAGTCATTCAGGAAAGCGCCGGTGGCAATCAGGTGGCTGGCGATTCTCTGCAGTTCGGACATAATGACCCGGATATAGCTGGCCCTTTCCGGTACGGGTATGCCGGCTAGTTTTTCAACCGCCAGGCAGTAAGCCAGATTATTATTCATGGCGGAAACGTAATCCAGCCTGTCCGTCAGCGGCAAAATGCCTGCGTAGGTGCGTTCTTCGCACAGTTTTTCCACTCCCCGGTGAAGGTACCCGAAGACCGGTTCAACATCCACGATGACTTCCCCGTCCATGGTAGCTTTGATGCGAAAAACCCCATGCGTGCTGGGATGAGCCGGTCCGATGTTGAGTATAAAATTTTCAGTGGTAAACGGCACTATAAATAATCCTTCCTTAACGGATTACCCTGGAACCCTTCCCAGAGTAAAAACGGTCTCAGGTCGGGATGACCGCTGAAACGGATCCCTAAAGTCTCGAATGTCTCTCGTTCCTGGTAATCAGCCGTCTGGTAGATTGAGACTACGGATGGCGCCCACAGGTCAACTCTGCCCTGCAGGCGGGTTTTCACCGTCATAATTTGATTCAGGGAAAGAGAGTCAAGCACGTAAACCAGTTCAAAGTAGTCCCAGTAATCTACCGCTGTCAGCATGGACAAATAGTCAAATTCCAGGCCGGGCGTGGTTTTAAGATAGGTCAGCACGCTGGTCAGCGCTGCGGGCTCAACCAGCAAGTAACCGGACTCGGCATTCACCCGGCTGTCAGGCAAGGTTTGTTTTATTTTAGCGGCGATGGCTGATGGTTCTAACACCTTTGTCATTTTGCTTTAAACCTTCCGCCTGGCTGATTCCTGCATAATTTTTTTATGCAGCATCTGAATACCATAAATCAGGGCTTCCGGCCGGGGAGGACAGCCCGGAACATAAACATCTACTGGAAACAGGTGATTGTAACCCGGAACCACATTATAAGACGAGGCGAAGATGCCCCCGCTGATGGCACAGGAACCCATCGCAATTACCCACTTCGGGTCGGCCATTTGATCATAAATCCGTTTTATCTGAGGAGCCATTTTCCATGTCAAAGTTCCGGCGGTAATCATCAGGTCTGCCTGACGTGGCGAAGCCCGGACAATTTCCATGCCAAAACGGGAAAGATCCCAGCGGGAAGCCTCTGCCGTTATAAACTCAAAAGCGCAGCAGGCCGGAAAACAGACAGCCGGCCACATAGAGGATTTGCGGGCCCAGCCCAGAACTGCATCCACCGTGGTCAACAACAGTCCCTTGGGAACGCCCTCCATCCATTCCACCGGATCAGAAAAAGTCGCCTGACTGGCTTTTTTAAGGCGTTCAATCTCCAGCCCTTCAAAGGTATCCTGTTCCAGGTGAATCAGCTCAGATTGGTTTCCAGGGGTTATTTCCATTCCAGTGTCCCCTTCTTCCAGGCGTACAGGTAGGCCACTGCCAGGATGAAAATGATGATGAGCATGATGATAAAGGCGGTGCCGCCCAGTTGACGCAGATTGGCTGCCCACAGGAAAAGCAGGATGACGAAAACATCCATGGTTAGAAAAAGGAGGGCATAAAAATAATAGTGAAAATTAAAGCGTACCCAGGTTTTGCCGATGGTGGGCATGCCGCATTCAAAAGGAGAGTTTTTAACACTTCCGGGATTATGGGGGACCAGCTTGATCAACCTGAGGAAGAAAGGAATGAAAATCATTAGTCCGGCCAGGAGTGTGGCTGCAATTAAAAACAGGCCGATAAATCCAAATTCAGTTAGCATAATTTAGTCCGTGAGGAATTTTATTATGTTCCCTTTCAGGGCTCCAGGTATAAATTTCTGATCCGTCTTGTTTATTAATCACTAATGATACCAAAAATATATGATAACAACAATCACTGTGTAAAAGCAATACAGGGTTTTTTATGGCATTGAAAAATAATTTAGTGCAGTTCCTGGAACTGACTTTGGTTTCCTGGTATATTATAGACCTGATTTAGTATATTGGATGTGACTTTTGTTAAGTCTTTAAAAAGAAATATTTATAAAGGCATAAGAAATTGACCATTTGTCCAGCCGGGTGTTTCCTTCTTCGGGACGCTTCTCCGCGACATTTTCCGCGACGCTTCTGCGGGAATTGGTACCGTGAGCATGTAACTTACCATAACTACGCCTTTACGCTGCAGGTAGAGTACTTGATGCGTAAACGAAACATTATGGAAAGTCAGCTACACCGGGGATTAATAGCATATAAGGTTTTTAAGACCCTGAAGGTGACATCCTGGAACAAAGGACAGAGCGACTGGATGTGAAAAAACCACCGGCCATCTCGAACTGAATCCGCTTTAGACCGGTGGTTATTCATTTTCAACGTTTATCTTTTGAAACCTGGAATTAATGCTTGAGAGAAGGATTATAATCAAGTTGCCGGGCTATCTCGGCCGTGCAATTATTGAGCAAAGGCACCCATTCTTTCAGAGTCGAAGGACGGATGCGGGCAGAGGGTCCAATCATTCCGATGGAACCCAGCATTTCCCCTCTCCGGTTTTTCAACGGTACTGCCACACCCCTGACACCAATCGCAAATTCCTCATCATCGAAAGCTACGTTCTCAATCTTAATCTGGGACAGTTGCTGTTTAAGATTATCCAGGTCTGTAATGGTGTTATCGGTGTATTTACGCAGCGGCCGGCTGAAATATCTTTGCTGTTCATGTTCAGTAAGGTTGGCCAGGATGGCTTTGCCCATGCTGGAATTGTGCATCCCGAGTTTGGTGCCTTCATCCGGGACAACTTTCAGCAGGCGGCTGGTGTGAAAAAACTGGCAGAGCACGGCGCTGGACCCATCCCATAAAGCGATTCCGATCGATTCATTCATGCTTTTACTGAGTTCGTTCAGGATGGGACCGGCTACATCGATTATGCCGTTATTCCTTTTAATGGCTCCGCTGAAATCCAAAAAGCGCATTCCCAGAGAGTATTTTCCGCGTTTCACCGGCTGCCTTAAACAACCATTTTGTATCAGCATTACCGCTATGCGGCGGGAAGTGGCCTTATTGATGCGGGAAAGTTTGGAGATTTCTTCCAGACTTAACTCCGGTCCATTAACCAGGAAAACATCCAGGATATCAAAAGCCTTTTTAATCAGGTTCATAATTAGTCACCTCACCGACTATTTAATTTCATTTTCCGACCATTGAATGATTTTATTTTACCATTGATTTATATTTTTAACCAAATTAACTAAATTCTTTTTGTCTATAGTCGCATGTGTTCCCAAATTAAGCAAATCTTATAAGATCATTTTATTGACTTATAATATATATAATATTAAAATGGAATTCACTTTGCAGTTACAGGAATAATCGTTAGATTGAACAGATTGAAAAATACGGCCGTTTTATCCCATTACCGGCTTCACTTCTCAGCAGACCTGATGGTATGTTGAACCCGAGGAATTTTGGAAAGGTCAATTTTCCCTAAAGTGTAATCAGTCTGGCAGTCAATGGCATTACTCAACTGGTGTTTGCCGCAGCCATGAGGAGGTCGGAATGGTGCAAAGAACGCAACTGGTCAAAATAGCCGGTTCCAAATACGTATTTGACGAAAGCCCAATTTTGGCAACTTATTCGCGAGATATGTCTTCCGTGCCTGAGGTTAAGCCGGCTTATGTCGTCAAACTCCATAATGCGCAACAAGTTGCCAGCATCATACGGCTGGCGATTGAGACCGGCACTCCTCTGGTTCCGGTCAGTTCCGGTCCCCCTCACTTCCGGGGTGATACGGTACCCACCACCGGCGGGTCTGTCATACTGGACCTCAGCGGTATGAAAAATGTTTTAAATATTGACCGTAAAAACCGGGTTGTCATGTTTGAGCCGGGGGTTACCTTTGGTGAACTAAGCGAAGCGGTCCACCAGCATGGTATGAGACTGAATATGCCGCTTTTGCCGCGCCGGACCAAATCGGTTTTGGGCAGTTTGCTGGAACGGGAGCCGGTGGTGATGCCGGCCTATCACTGGGATATTGCCGACCCCCTGGCCTGCACTGAAGTGATTTTCGGAACTGGAGAAATGTTCAGGACGGGGGCGGCGGCCGGCTCAGGCAGCATCGAAGAACAATGGGCTGCCGGCGGCGCTCAAAAAGAAGCGTCCGGACCCTCTTCGGCTTCCTGGTATCGCTTGATTCAGGGTTCGCAGGGCTCCCTGGGGGTTGTGACCTGGGCCAGCGCCCGCTGCGAACTTCTGCCACGCCTGGAATCGCCCTTTTTCATCCCCGCCAACCTTCTGACAGAACTACTGGAACCTTTACACTGGTTAGTCAGATTGCGGCTGGTCAATGAATGCCTGATATTAAACAGTACGAATCTGAAGAAAATAATGGCTGCCCGGGGCAACCATACTCACAAAGTTGCGGAACCCGGCCTACCCGCCTGGATACTCTTTTTCAATCTGGCAGCTTATGACTTTCTGCCCGAAGAGAGGATCCAGGGCCAGACCCTGGATATGCTGGATTTGGCTCAGCGCCTGGACGTGCAGGCAGTTAAAACCCTGAACGGTTTTCGGGCTGAGGATTTTCTGCGGACAGTCCAAAACCCTGCGCCTGACCCCTGCTGGAAGGTGGCTGAAAGAGGTAATTGCCAGGATATTTTCTTCCTGGCTCTGCTGGAGAAGATCCCGGGCATGGTTAACAAGATGGCGGCCCTGGCAGACCAGATTGGGTATTCCGCCACTGATATGGGAGTCTATATTCAACCCATTGTTCAGGGCTCCAACTATCACTGTGAATTCAATTTGTTCTTTGACGGCAATCAGCCTGAAGAAGCCCGGCGTATCAGACAACTGACCGCCGCGGCAGTGAAAGAATTACTTTCCGCCGGCGCCTTTTTCTCTCGCCCATACGGAGAACAGGCCGCGCTCATTCTAAACCGCGATGCTGCCACCCTGCAGGCGCTCAAGAAAGTCAAAGCTATAGCGGATCCCCATAATATCATGAATCCCGGAAAACTGGGTTTGTAAGGTACCGGGAAAATTATTAATCCAGGAGGTAACAAAATGGCGCTGTCCGATTACCGGCAGGATATGGAAACCTGCTGCCGCTGTTCGGCCTGTAAATTTATCCCTTTTGAGAACGTAAAAGGGTATGATAATGTGAATGTTTGTCCTTCAATTGCCCGGCATAATTTTCACGCTTATTCGGGAGGCGGAAAATTAGCGCTGGGAGTAGCCCTGCTGGAAAAAGAGATAAACTTTAGCGATAAATTGCTGGAAGTGATCTATAATTGCCAGATGTGCGGTGCCTGCGATGTGTCTTGCAAGTATGCCATGGATATGGACGTGCTGGAACCGCTGGAGGCTATCCGCCGCGAATGCGTGGAAAACGGGCACACTCTGCCGGTACTGAACAAGCTAATAGAAAGATTGCATAAAACCGGCAGTGGTGCACCCGTGAATGGGAGAAAAACAGCCTGGTTCGACAACCTGCAAATTAAGGACGCTGCCCGGCAAAATTCAGCAGTCTTGTTTCATGCCGGCTGCCGGACGGCCGGTAATCCCAGATTATGGAAGATAGCCCAATCTGCAGTCAAACTTCTGCAGAATGCCGGGATCGAAGTTGGAATTGCCGGCTATGCTGAAAGCTGCTGCGGCAGCCGGGCATTTCAAATGGGTTATCAATCTGATTTTCTGAAAATGGCAGAAATCAAAATGCAGTATTTGAAAGATTGCGGAGCCACCACTCTGGTGACCGCCTGTGCCGAATGCTATTACGCTTTTAAAGTGCTTTATGACCGCTTTAAACTGAAAGGCGGCCTGGAAGTCCTGCATACCAGCCAGTACCTGGGGCGTTTGGTCCAGGAGGGCAAAATAGTACCCCGAAAAGCGGTCAAAATGAATGTTACCTATCATGACCCCTGTCATCTGGGTAGAAAAGGTGAACCCTACATTCACTGGGCAGGCAAACAAATTCCGGGGCATATCCGGCTTTTTGACCCCCCCAGGGAATTCAGGCGGGGCACGCTGGGCGTTTATGATCCGCCTCGTGTGCTGTTGAACAGTATACCCGGTCTGAAATTAACTGAAATGGCCAGAATTAAAGAATATGCCTGGTGCTGCGGAGGGGGCGGCGGAGTTCTGGAAAGCAATACAAAATTTGCCACCTGGACGGCGAGTGAAAGAGTCCGTGAAGCTGCGGCCAGCGGCGCCAGCGTGCTGGTGACTGCTTGCCCGGGTTGTAATTCTCTGCTGGAAGGGACGGTTAAGTCCGAGGGAATTGATTTGCAGCCTATGGACCTGGTCGAAGTCCTGGCAGAATCGGTCTTATAAGGAGGTCCGCTGATGACTCTGGAAAAAGCACACTACCGCGCGTTTGAAGATATCCTGGGTTCCGAAAATATCTCGGATGACCCGGTAATATTGTATCCATATTCCTGGCGTTCCGGACTTTACGCCGGCGCGGCCAAATTCACTCCGCGTTTTGAAGCGGCTGTTTTACCTCAAAGCACGGAAGAAGTGCAGGCGGTGGTAAAGCTGTGCAATAAATTCAAACTAAAATTTAAAGCTTCCAGTACCGGCTGGGGGCCGTACAATGATGCCGCTGGTCCGGGTGTCATAAAAATCGATTTACGCCGTATGAACCGCATCCTGGAAATCAATGAGAAAAATATGTTTGCGGTAGTTGAACCGTATGTAGTCGGAGCCCAGTTGCAGGCGGAATTGATGAAACGCGGCCTGAATTGCAATCAGTGCGGAGCGGGTACCAATTGTTCAGCCCTGCCGATTGCCGCTCATCAGGGCATCGGACATTTATCCCAGAGCGCCAGCTATGGGGAGAGAAACCAGTTAGCGCTGGAGTGGGTTACTCCCGAAGGCGATGTTGTGCGGATGGGCTCGCTGGGTTCAAGCGGCGAGTGGTTTTGCGGCGATGGCCCGGGGCCTTCACTGCGGGGGTTGGTCAGAGGTAATGTAGTTCCCCTGGGCGGACTGGGCGTTTATACTAAAGCCGCCACTAAAATCTATCACTGGGCCGGCCCTCCCACTTTCCCGATTGAGGGAGTCTCACCCCATTATACTCCCGCCTATATACCCCGCCATTTTTTTATCGGTATTTATTCATTTCCCTCTCTGGACAGGCTGGATGAGGCCCAGCGCCTGGTTGGAGAAAGCGAAATTGCCCTGGAGTTGATGGGTTTCAATGCCGCTATGGCATCCGCCAATATGGCCACCAGCAATGAGGAGGATGTCCGTCTTTTCAAAGAATTCTCGCAATACGTGCAGGGTCCCACTTTCATGATTGTAATTGCCGGTAATTCCGAGCGTGATTTTCAGTATAAAACCGCCGTGCTGGAGAAAATCATCGCCGAGGCTGGAGGTAAAGCGGTGCCCAAATTGCTGGATGATCCTAAAGTAGCCGGAGGGTGTCTCTGGCGCTGGGTGCGCAGTACCGCGTCCATCCGCGAGGTCTTTCGCGCCTCCGGCTGTTTTGGTGGTGAAGTGGGCGGCACGGATTCTTTTCGCCTGATGGCAGAATATATATTCAAG
>DATIKD010000076.1:0-4800 GCA_035477965.1 Dehalococcoidales bacterium
CCGAGTGTAATTCATATAAACTTATTGGATCGATAAATATATTAAGTTGAACTTTACTGATACTTAAAAGGAAAGGGTTTTATGGGTACATATTTAGTTAGAAGACTAATATTGATGGTAGTTGTAATTTTAATAGTTACACTAATAGTATTTTTTATGGTACGCCTGTTACCCGGAGATCCGATTCTAATGTATCTTACACGCCAGGATGTGGAACAGTTCACGATTGAGCAAGTTGATTTGATGAGAAAAGAATTAGGAATGGATAGACCACTGGTAGTGCAATATTTTGAATGGCTTGGAAATATTGTTCAAGGTGATTTGGGAATGTCGCTAGTTCTTCGGAGACCAGTAATCGACGATATTGTACGCAGGCTTCCGGTTACTTTACATTTGGGTATGCTAGCTTTCATCGTCGGAATAGTTGTCGGTATCCCAATGGGAATCGTTGCTGCTATAAGACGCGGAGGTTGGTTGGACCAGATTTTTACTACCTTAGGAAACCTGGGTATAACTATTCCAATATTTTGGCTCGGCATCCTGCTAATTTATTTTTTTGGCTTAAGGTTGGACTGGTTGCCAATGTATGGTTATACATCACCGTTTAGCGATCCTTTGCTTAACCTTAGACAAATTATTTTACCAGTTTTTTGTTTATCTGTTCCTGCGATTGCATCATCTGTTCGTCTTACTAGGTCAAGTATGCTTGAAGTAATGAGGCAAGATTACATTAGAACAGCTTGGTCCAAAGGACTTAACGAGCGGACAGTAATAGCTATGCACGCGTTAAAAAATGGGCTAATACCCGTCATTACTTTGAAGGGAATAACCATCGTAACAATACTCGGTGGTTCAGTATTCGTAGAAACAGTGTTCAATATTCCGGGGATGGGTAGGCTCGCAGTCGAAGCACTTCGATCTCAAGATTATCCAGTTATACAGGGCATAATTCTGATGATAGCAATAGTAGTAAGTCTTAGCAACCTACTTGTAGACTTGTCCTGGGGATGGTTAGATCCGAGAGTCCGGTTCAACTAAGGAGGCAGCATAATGTCACCAACAATCTTGGACCCCAAATTATCATCGTTTGAAGCTCCCCCCCGGATCAATGAGTTCAAACGTTTCATAAGAGTATTTTTCGGACGCCCGGTGGTTATCTTCGGATTCGTCGTTTTAGTACTCTTCTTTATTGCTGCTGCCATACCGGGGCTATTAACTCCTTTCAGTCCTGTTGAAGATAATTTAAAAAATAGATTACTTTCTCCTGGGGAGCAGGGGCATCTATTAGGAACAGATGCGTTAGGACGAGACATGTTGACGCGCATAATCTATGGAGCAAGGACAGCTTTATTGGTAGGAGTGGTTGCTCTTAGTATGTCAGCTGTGATAGGTATGTTATTGGGCCTAATAGCAGGGTATTTCGGAGGATTAGCGTATGTAATTATTATGCGTTTTATTGATGCACTGATGACTTTCCCACCAATATTACTGGCATTAACCATTGCTGCCATGTTGGGGGGAGGACTGTTCAATGTTATGATTGCGATCGGTATTGGTATGATGCCTGGATATGCCAGAGTTATGTGTGGGCAAGCTATTTCCATAAGAGAAAATGATTATGTTATGGCTGCACGAAGTTTAGGTGCCAGTCACCTGCGAATTATGTTTCGGCACATATTACCACATTGTCTACCACCGATGATAGTACTTATGACAATGATGATAGGTATGACTATTTTAGCTGAGGCTGGCCTTAGCTTTTTAGGAGTAGGGGTAGTGCCTCCAACCCCTGCTTGGGGTAGTATGGTATATGAAGGCTATAACTATCTCCTAACGGATCCTCTACTTTCGTTTATTCCTGGCATGATTATTATGATCGTAGTTTTTGCTTTTAATATGGTTGGTGATGGTTTAAGAGACGCAATAGACCCAAGACTAAGAGGAACAATTTAAACTTTCGAGGCGGCTCACCTTCTTTCGAAAGAAATTACTCCAGATTGAAATGGAGTCCTGCTCTTAATGGGTAGCAGTATAAAACCTTTGGGCGATAAAGTCGATCCTCAGCCCTTTTTGTATTTTCGATGGAATTAAAAAGCTTTTATCGGGGCGGCAGTGTAATATCAGTCAAAAACAAGGCCTCGAAGGCAAAAACCTTCGCCCCTCGAGGCCTGTATTACGAACAGAGGGTCAGTCCTGGTTATCGGTCATGCTGATGGGCCAGCCGGCGCCATGATCAGCCTGCAGGGCCAGTTTGGCATACAGGGTAAGCAGTCCGCTGACTTTTGACTGGTCCGGAGCTTTCCATTGCGCCTTTCTCTTTTTCAATTCCGCCGCTGAGACTTTTAACTGCAGTTTGCGGTTGGGAAGGTCCACTAGAATCTGGTCTCCATCTTTAACCAGCGCCAGCGGGCCGCCCACCTGGGCTTCAGGACAAACATGGCCAATGGCCAGATAGCCCTGGGTGAAACCGGAAAAACGCCCGTCTGAAATAACCACTACATCCTTGATGCCGGGCCCTTTCAAAGAAGAAACCACTCCCAGGCACTCCGTCATGGCAGGTCCGCCGCGCGGTCCGCAATAGCGGGCTACAACGGCATCTCCGGGTTTGACCTTGCCGGAAAGAATGCCCGCAATGGCCGCCTGGTCGCCGTCAAATACCCGGGCGGTATAAGTCCTCTGCAGCAAGTCCTTGTTGGCTACTACGGTGTGGCGGGTAGCCGCGCCGCGGGGGGCCAGATTACCTTTCAGGATGGCAATGGCGCCTTCCGGCCAGATGGGGTTGTCAATTTCTCGGATAACGTCCGATTTTATCAGTTTAACACCGTCCAGGTTTTCTTTCAGAGTCTTGCCGGTGACAGTCAGGCAGGACTCATCCAGGTGGCGGCGGATGCGTTTCATCACAGCGGGAGTGCCGCCCACCCGGTGATAGTCATACAGCACATAGGGTCCGGAAGGAGCCACATTGGCAATGGCCGGTACTTTGCGGTTTATCTCATCCCAATCATCCAGCTTGAGCGGGATGCCTGCTTCATGAGCATAGGACTGCATATGGACCACTGAATTGGTACCGCCGGCGATGGCCATATCCACGGCAATCGCATTTTTAAGAGAATTCAATGTGATAATGTCGCGGGGGCGGATATTCTTTTTCACCAGTTCCAGGATGGCTTCACCGGTGGCTTTGGCATGCCAGATTTTTTCGGATGAGACCGCCGGTGAAGTGGCAGAACCCGGTAAAGAAATGCCCATGCCCTCACATAAAACTGCCAGCGTATTGCCGGTAGAAAGCTCGTTACAGGCGCCGGCCGAGCATCCAATACAATTGGTCAGTTCTTCCAGCATATCTGCCATTATTCCGGCCAGATTTTCCTGGCCTTTGTTCTTCTCGAGGGCTTTGCGGATGATATCCTGGCCGTGCACAAAACCAACTCGCTCACCCTCCCAGTCTGAGGGCATCATTTGCCCGCCGCCCAAAAATATAAAAGGCCGGTTCAGGCGCAGAGCGGCCAGCAACAGTCCGGGAATGATTTTATCACAGGAGGCAATACCCACCCAGCCGTCACACCAGGTGATGCGCAGAGAAGATTCCGCCGCCGCCAGCACCGCCTCCCGCTGAGGCAGATCATAAAGCATGTCTTCCGGGGTTTTATGCGGCACCGAGCACAGGCCGGGCACTTCTATTTCGACCGGCATGCCGCCGGCCATACGGATGCCGGCCTTAACTCCCTCAGCCACTTCTCTCAAATGGGAATGACCGGGAGACTGCTCGCTCCAGGAATTAATGACCGCAATGCGCGGCAGAGCCAGTTCTTTGGATGTGAACCCGATGGACTTGTATATGGCAGTATGTCCATAAGCGCGAAAATTAAAGGCTGGTTTTTGGGGTTCGTTTTTCTCCGGCATCTATCAAGTCCTCCTTCCGATACTAAAAAATTCGAACAATCTTTCCGGCACAGACAGGCTGTCAGGGGATTTTATCAGAAGTATAGGCAAGACCAGGCGGAATGTCAATTAACAGCGGATAATAGATGCCATTCACGCCTCATCTTTTTGCAGGATGGACCATCCTCTCCGGGCTGTCACAGCCATGGTCGAAAAAGAGCAAAAATCGCGTTCTCCCGGAGAGACCAGGGCAACCAGCGGTTTTTCGGCATTCAGTCATGGGTACGCCCAGCCAGTTTTAGAAGGGCTTTGCCGAACTAACTGAGCCGCTAGTTACATAGCGTTGATTTCATTTCCCCTTTTTAGCTTTGCGCTCAGGCATGATCTGCTTGTATATCCTGGGTACTTCAGGCGGGTCGAATTTGGGCAGATCACTGAAGCGCCCTTCTTTAACTGTGCGCATTCCGCGCTCCCGCACTTTAGCATCAAATTCAGTCAGGTCGTCAGCTTCCAGTTCATACATGGCCAGGTATCTGCGGTATTCACCCGGTTTGGGATTGGCGCTCATCCAGCGAGTGGCCTTAATCATACCGGGCACCTCCAGCATGTCCGGGACGTGCATGTTATCATACCATTCATTAAACTCTTTTTCGCGGGACGGGTCTTTACAGTCACTGAATGCGAATAACAGATATCTCGCCATTTCAAACCTCCTATTTTAACCCAAATTAAAAAGATTCCACTGAATTACTTCGAGTGTATGTACCAATCTGTTAGCACTGCTGTCCAAATTATGCGCAGAGTGATTGACCACCGTGTTAAATCCTTCGTTCACCTGTAAAAGTTTATTCCATGGAGTTGGCCCACCTCCGGATCCTTCAGCCTCGCCAACCGAGGCTTCCAGGATGACAACGAAAG
>DATIKD010000077.1:0-5269 GCA_035477965.1 Dehalococcoidales bacterium
TCTGCTTCGCGGGTTTTCACGCCGTCCTGGAACATCTGCAGACAATACGGGCAGGCGGTTGCCACTGTTTGAGCTTTTACCGCCAGCGCCTGATCGGTCCGCTGGACATTGATGCGTTCACCCACTTTCTGTTCTTCCAGCCACATATGCCCGCCGCCCGCCCCACAACAGTAACTGCGCTCGTAGCTGCGCTTCATTTCGGAAAGCTTCACTCCGGGGATGCTTCTCAGGATGGCGCGGGGAGATTCATAAACAGCATTATATCTGGCCAGGTAGCAGGGGTCCTGGTAAGTGTAAATCCCGGAATTTGATTTATTGAGCTTCAGACGACCTTCTTTGATCAGTTGCAGGATGTATTGAGTGTGATGGATGACTTCAAAATGACCGCCGAAGGCGCTATATTCATTTTTCAAAGTATTGAAACAATGAGCGCAGCCGGTTACGATTTTCTTAACTTTGTAGTTGTTCAGGATTTCAATATTGCGCTGAGCCTGCATCTGGTAAAGATATTCATTGCCCAAGCGGCGGGCGGGGTCACCGCAGCAGCTTTCTTCTTCACCCAGAACACCAAATCTGATTCCCGCGATCTTAAACAGTCCGGCGGTTGCCCGGGCGACTTTCAAACTGCGGTCTTCCAGGGCTGAGGTACAACCTGCCCAGTAAAGCACCTCTGCCTGACTGTCTTCACTCAAGGTTTTAATTTCCAGACCTTCCATCCAGGAAGAGCGGGTGAGCATGGTCCCTCGCCACGGATGGCCGCGGTCTTCTATACTGCGCAATGCCCCTTCAGCGGTTTCCGGAATTACAGCCTGTTCCATCACCAGATTGCGGCGCAATTCGGAGACCTTGAACATGGGTTCAGCCCACACCGGACAGACTTCCTGGCAGGCATAACAGGTTGTGCAGTTCCAGATGGCTTCGGTTTCTATGACGCCGCCAGCCAGAGACTTTTCACCATTGGTCTGGGTTTCAGGTTGTGCCGCAGCAGACGCTACTGTACCGCCGGCTCCGCCTTTCCGTCCGGCTCCCAGTAATGCCGGCGCTTTCTTCAGCCACTCCTTTTTTAAATCTTGCATGACATTTTTAGGACTGAGGGGTTTGCCGCTAAGGTTGGCCGGGCAGTTATCCTGACAGCGTCCACAGCGGGTGCAGGCATCCATATCCAGCAGTTGTTTCCAGGAAAAATCCTGAATTTTAGAAATTCCAAAGGATTCCGCCTTTTCCATATCAATGGGAATCATGGCGCCGCGCGGGTTCAGATTACGGTAGAAGACATTGAGAGGAGAGAGGATGATATGCCATAATCGATTAAAATAGGCAGCGATATAAGCCAGGGAAGCAAAAGTTATAAAAGTATGCAGCCACCACCAGATCCGGTGCCACGTTTCCAGAGATTGGAATGAGAAACCTGAGAAAGCATTCGCCAGTATATAGCCTCCAGGTGACCATGGCGCCCAGGTGGGGTTCTGGGTCAACTCAAAAGCTGCGATGCGCAGTCCTTCCACAACAAAACCGGAAAAAAGGAGTGTCAGCATGGCCAGCAGCGCCATCAGGTCTCCAATCTGATTATCCAGCCTTCGAGGTTTCAGAATATAACGGCGGATACAGGCCAACAGAGCGCCGGCCAGGGCCATCAAACCTCCGGTATCTGTAAACAGAGAATGGAAAAAGTAGAAATCACCCCGAATAAAGTCATAGACATAATGGCTAATGACATCCATGATGGTGCCCACCAGCAAAAGGATGCAGCCGATGGCCATCAGAAAGTGTATAGCTCCCGGGAAAAATTCAGCCGGTTTCAAATCGCGCAGTTTAAACGTCCGGTGTCCCAGATTATCCCCAAAACCGTAGAATTTGCGGTGAAAAATGCCGTCAACAAAGGCGGTCTTGATAAATTCTTTCCAGCGCAGTGAGCGAGGGGCCTTCAGAGTTGGATCAAGTTTGCCAACTTTCCACATCCGGTAGCGGCGCATCACGGCCCACACCATATAGGCCACCACCAGCACAGCGATTCCGTATATTATGTATCCGTACTGGATATTGCCAAAAATCTCTCTGGAAGGTTCAGTCATTTTTCAGTCTCCCTTGCAGGGCACATAATTCCTAATTCTAGCGCAATCTGGTTACGGCTACAAAAATACCGATGACAACCGCAATGATGTCAAAGGGGTTGAAAAATAGTCTGAAAAAAGTAAAAATGCTGATGCAGTAAGCGATGACCACTGCCACTCCACCGACGACAGCCAGTAGCAGGCCGGCTTTGCGGTTGGTTGCCAGGCTGATGCCCTCACCGATGGCATAACCCACCCCTGCGCCAATAATGAAGTTGAAAAAACCGGAAAAAGGCAGTAAACGAATTAACCCCCATAATAACCCGGTTGCGACGGCCAAACCAGCGGCTGCGCCAATTGCCCTCAGCAGATATCGGCCGCTGACATGGTAGGTGGGTACTCTCTTCTGTTTGGCGCATTTGGGACAGCGGGAGCCAACCGGCGTCTGTACCAGACAGCGCGGGCAGATAGGGTCTTCACATTTATTGCAAAATAGTCGGGTTTCTACCGAGGGATGCTGTTTGCATTGTGTCATCAGTTTTATTCTTTCTCAGTTTTTTCAGTTTTAGCTTCCGGTTTTCTGAATTTAACCCAGGTTTTAGCGTCCCGGATGTCCCGGTCGAAAAGAAAGCGGTTCAAAAACAATTCTCGTTTGGGAATGTTTTTCGACCTTTCTGTCAGCGGAGCGATCAGGCGGCGGATAATGATTATCAGTAGTAAGCCAGTTAGTCCCAGTGTGACTGCCAGAGTCTCGCCGCGCAGCCAGGCGCTGACCGGCATGGCTGCCATACCGATTAAGGCCGGCAAGGGCGAAGACTTGACCAGCAATGTAAAAATGGCAAACGCCAGGAAAATCCAGATGCCGAAGGGATAGATCACAAAACAAACACCCAGAGCAGTGGCCACCCCGCGTCCGGCGTTAAACTTAAGAAAAACCGGCCAGTTATGTCCGGCTATCACGAGAATTCCGATCACCACCTGGTGCGCTACTGAAAAACCCAAATACTGGGTTATGAGAACAAAAATTACCCCTTTCAGGAGGTCATATATGCCTACCGCAAAACCCCAGCGTTTGGAAAAATTACGGAAAACATTACTGCCGCCCACCTGTCCGCTGCCGTAGTTGCGGATATCTTTCTTGAAACGCCACTTTACCACCAGATAGGCGGCCGGTAGGGAACCAATCAAATAGGCGGAAACAGCCAATATTATAAAAATAATGGTGTCAGTCATTATTTATCCTGCGCCATCAAAACTACAATCGAGACTTATTCAATTGCTGAGCCAGAGAAAGCAAACCGTTAACGGTTTCCAGAGGAACTTCCACACTGCCCAGCGGAGGCTCATTCAAACCTTCCAACCCGTGATAATCGCTGCCGCCGGTGACAATCAGGTTATGGCCGGTTGCCACTCTCAGTATATCCTGAACCTGTTCCGGAGTATAATTGTTATAATATGCTTCCAGCCCCAGCAGTCCGGCCGGGATTAATTTGGTGATTAGCTGTTCGTAGTTTTCAGAGGTAAACGGATGGGCCAGGACCGGTGTGCCGCCTGCTCTGACGATCAGTTTGACAGCCTCGACCGGAGTAATTTTGTCTCGCTCGATGTAAGCCGGGCTGCCGCGCCCGATATATTTGATAAAAGCTTCCCGAAAATTGTTAACATAACCTCTTTCGAGCAGGGCCTGCGCAATATGGGGTCTTCCCAGTGAGCCTCCGGCCGCCAATTCTTCAACTCTCTCATAGTCAATCTTGACGCCTAACCCGCGCAGTTTACCAATCATTTTCCTGGCCCGCTCAACCCGTGAGTTGCGCAACCTGATCAAGTGGTCGTGCAGTTCCTGGTTCTGATATTCAAACAAATAACCCAGGACGTGCATTTCACCGGCTGGAATATCGGTATTGATTTCGACTCCAGGTATCACTGTCAGTCCGGGAAACTCCTTGGCGGCCTCCAGGGCCGGCATGATACCATCAATGGAATCATGGTCACAGATGGCAATATGGGTTAGTCCGGCTTCCCAGGCTTTTCGCACGATCTCAGCCGCGCTATATTTTCCATCAGAAGCGGATGTGTGAATATGCAGGTCTACTTTACTCACTGTATCTCAACTTCCCGGTCCAGGCGCTCGATGGTGACGGCCTGACCGGCTTTCTCATCAACTTCGATAAGGACTGAATTGAAAGTGATTAGCTTTCCCGAACTGACCGGAAGGCGTCCGGGAAGAACGGTTAAAAAGCGTTTCGTGACCTCCTGGATATCGTCGCCCAGAATGGATTCGGCTGGGCCGGTCATGCCTATATCCGTGACATAAGCTGTCCCTTTGGGAAATACCCGAGTATCAACAGTTCCTACATGCGTATGGGTACCGACAACGGCGCTGACGCGCCCATCCAGGTAGCGGCCCATTGCGCCTTTTTCCGAGGTAGCTTCAGCATGAAAATCAACGATTATGACCGGACAGCGGTTTTTCAACCCGGGAAGGAGTAAATCCATAGCCCGGAAGGGGCAGTCATAGCTGTTGATATAGGTCCGCCCGATGAGGTTTACGACTGCGATACCGTCATTCATCAAACAGCCTCTGCCCGGCACGCCGGCCGGGTAATTTAAAGGCCTTAAAACCGGCATATCGCTATCCAGATAAGGGATAATTTCTTTCTGCCCCCAGATATGGTTGCCGGAAGTCAGGACATCCACTCCGGCGTCCAGCAATTCACGGGCAGTGCTAACTGTCAATCCCAGTCCGCCGGCCGCGTTTTCAGCATTGGCAATGACGAAATCAAGCCCGTATTGTTGCCTTAAACCGGGGAGCAGTTTTTGCACAGCCTGCCGGCCCGGTTTGCCGACGATATCTCCGATGGCCAGAATTAGCATTTATAGTGCGCCTTTCTTTAAGAACGTTAACAAATCACATTTATTTTAGTATCTGTTTTTATTTGGCATAATCAACCGCTCTGGTTTCACGGATAACCGTCACCTTAATCTGGCCGGGATATTCCATGCCCTCTTCAATCTTCTTCACCACATCGCGCGCCAGGCGTATGGATTCCATATCATTGACATCTTCGGGTTTGACCAGGATACGGATTTCACGCCCGGCCTGGATCGCGAAGGATTTTTCTACGCCCTTAAAACTGTTGGCGATGCTTTCCAGGGCTTCCAAACGCTTGATATAGCTTTCCAGTGACTCACGGCGGGCGCCCGGCCTGGCTCCGCTG
>DATIKD010000078.1:0-4062 GCA_035477965.1 Dehalococcoidales bacterium
CCGGAATGCAATAGTAAGAGCATCATATTAGATTATGTATAATCATACATGAGTGCTCAGGCCATTATTTTATGGGTTAAAAGTTGGGAAATCCGGTGCATTTTTTGGGTGTATCCTGGTTATTCAGGTCCTGTCCTCAAAATGGGAGCCATTCAGGGTGGCAACAACACCGGTTTTATAAAAGCCGGGGTGTTGTGCACTCTTCAGGCAGGTTTGACCTCTCAAAGGCACTTTGTTATACTGCATTGACAGCGGGGTGTAGCGCAGTTGGCTAGCGCGCAGCGTTTGGGACGCTGAGGTCGGAGGTTCAAATCCTCTCACCCCGACCAGCTTATGGAAACTGCAATTTTACGACCGCCCACTGCACCTGTACCCGGAGATCTACAAAAAACAGGGGAAGAGCTATCTTTTTTAGATTCCTTTCGTTATAGAATATGGACGAGGTAAAACAAACAAGGAGTTTATCGTTGCAGGATGAGGTAGCCCTCGTCCAACGAGCTCAGAAAAAGGATGCACAGGCCTTTTCTGAGATATATGAAGCCTATTTCGATAAGATTTATCGATATATTTCGGTGCGGATTCGAAACGAAATGGAGGCGGAGGACTTAACGCAACAGGTATTTATGAAAATGCTGCATTCCATATCCGGCTATAAACTTCAGGGCGTGCCGTTTTCATCCTGGATTTACCGGATTGCCCATAATCAGGTGGTGGATTTCATGAGGCAGCATAACAAAAAAGCTACTGTGGATATAGAAGGACTGCCGCTGCCGGATACCGGAGATGATCCCCAGCATTTGATGGAGCGGCAGTTTGATATTACAGAACTTAAAAAAGCCATGCAGCATTTAACCGAGTCCCAGCAGGAAGTACTGGCTTTACGCTTCACCGGCGAGATTCCGATAGCGCAGTGCGCAGAGATAATGGGAAAGAGTGAAGGGGCGATTAAAGCATTGCAACACAGCGCCGTACAGTCTCTAAGAAAAGCACTGGTGAGAAAATTACTATGAACCAGCAAGAAACATTGAACGAAATTTTTAACAATTGCCTGGACCGCCTCTTGAAAGGTGAATCCATAGACCGAATATTATCCGAGTATCCGGCTTTCTCCAGAGAACTCGAACCTATGCTGCGCACAGCCGAGCATGCCCGGGTTTTTTCTCAGGTCCAACCCAGAGATGAATTCAAGGCCCGCGCCCGCTACGAATTTCTGTCCGCTGCCCGTGATTTAGAGAGTTCATCCCAAAGAATTCCATGGTTTAGAAGGAGATTGCAGCCGGTCTGGTCAATTGGTCTGGCCGTAGCCGCGGTCATGGTAATTACCGGCAGTTCTTTGGTTGCCGCTTCTGCTTCAGCCATGCCGGGTCAAGCGCTCTATACAGTTAAGATGACCACCGAGAAAGTACAATTGATGATGGCTTTTTCAGATATAACCAAAACCGAACTGAATGCCCGATTTGCCAACCGGCGTTCGGCAGAGATAGAATTTTTAGCTTCGGCCGGAAATTTTGAACAGATACAGATGGCTGCCACCAAGATGAATACTAATCTTTCCAATATTAGTGCCCTTGCCCTGGGCGACCTTCCGGCGACCGAAGATGCCTCAACTGCAATACCCAAAGCAGCGGTATTCAATGCTGCCCAAACATTTGAAGCTGAGCCGGGGAAGAGCCCAGTGACTGCACCGGCAACCGGTAAAGGCGAAAATATTACTCAACCGGCTTTGGCGCCGGCGCCGCCTGCTCCGGATGCTACAACAACTCCCACAACCCCAGTCCGGGCGCCTCAGCCTGCCGCTATGGCACCGGCCGGTTCGGCATCACCTGAAGCCACAGATATGCCTTTAACGGTTAGTGCCGCAAGTCGTAATCAAAACACTGCTGCCGTTAACCAGGCTACGCTGTCCAAATATGATAAGATGAGACAAATTATTGAAGAGAATTATAAGGCCCGGCAGGCCCGTCTACAGGCCGCCCTGGAAAAAGCCGGCAACGATGTAAGGCCAGCTATTCGACAGGCGATAGCCGATTCCGAAGTTGAATATCGGAAAGCTCTTCAGAATCTGGAACAGGCCCAAAATCTGGAACAGAATACAAACCGCGGTCCTGAATAGAATGTTGGGTAACATCCGCCTTTCAATATAAATGCGCAGCCGCGAGATTTTACTATTCGTTATTTTTCGGTTCACTTCACCTCTGTCTGTCCTGTTATTTAAGCCTGTGCGGGCTGTGGTTCCGAGAAACATTCCGCCGGAGCTAACTTCCAGCTAAAACTAGCGTTATATTTTATGCAAGACAAAAATTATATAAATTCAGGAGGTATAATATGAAACTAAAAATTTTAGTGGTTGCGGTAAGTTTAATGGTGGTAGCAGCTTTAGCCGGCCTGGCCGGATGCAGTGCCAAAGGTGTTGCGGCTGCTGAGTCCCCCCCTCCGGTCAATGTCACCGTGGGCAATCAACAAACGGGTATCTGGGTCAGCGGTGAAGGTAAAATAACCGTTACTCCGGACCTGGCTACGCTTAGCCTGGGTGTTTCCGCTCAATCCTTGACAGTGGCTGCAGCTCAGGCCGATGCCGCCCGAGCCATGGACCAGATCATGAATGCTTTGACCAATAAGGGAGTAGCCAGAAAAGATGTGCAGACCAGTTTCTACAATATTCAGCAACTGACTCGCTGGGATGATAAGGGTCAGACCCCGATTGTGATAGGCTATCTGGTCAACAATACGGTAACCGCCAAAATCAGAGAAATGAATAAAGTCGGCGAAGTGATTGATGCTGTAGCAGCCGCCGGCGGCGATTTTACCCGCATCCAGGGAATCGGTTTTTCAGTTGAAAAACCGGAAAGATTTCATCAGCAAGTCCGTGAATTAGCTCTGAAAGATGCCAAAGCCAAAGCTGAGCAGATTGCCAGCCTAACCGGTGTCACATTGGGGTTACCCACCTTTGTATCTGAAGCTTCCTCCCCTTCCAGTGCTCCTCAGCCTTACAAAAGAATGGAAGCGATGGCAGCCGGCGCCTCTGTTCCGGACACAGCCATATTTGAAGGTGAACTGAACATCACCCTTTCTGTCCAGGTTGTTTACGCAATCAAGTAAGTAAAGCGAATATAAAAAAGCAGGAGAGCTAATTGCTCTCCTGCTTTTTTTCAGTTCAGCGTTTTAGCGATTGTTAGCGGCTGAAGAAAAAATTTGAAGAGGTCCATTTACTCAGTAATGGTTATAAAGTACCCTTGAATCAAGGTCGATTCGGTAGTAACTTTAGAATAGGAAGGTCGTTATAGCTTTTAGAGTGGTAATAACAGCAAGAAATAAGGTGGAGGAAAATGCAAAATGATTAGGAAATCCGGAATACTGAAAACAGCACTGGTCTTGTCTCTGACGTTAATATTATGTCTGGCATTGGTGATTCCAGCCATGGCAGGGGATAGCACTAAAACACCGGCTGCCGCCGCGGCCAGCGCTAAAAATCTGGTCAAAGGTAAAATAGCCTCAATCGCAGATGACCAAAAGACTTTTGAAGTTCTGACTTCGAATGGCAGCGTAGTTGTAATATCGGTAGATAGCGAGACCCGGTATTATAAAATAGACAGCACTGCTCCGGTAATTGCCCGGATAAAAGAAAAAGCTCAGGAACAAACAAAAACCAAACAGGAAAATGCGTCAAAAAATAAAGATAATAAAACGGCAGTCAGCGACCAAAGAGGAAAGAAGGATTCCGAGAGTGTGGCCAATAACAAACTGAAGGGCCCCACAGCCAAACTCCAGGATGAAGATGATGATATAGATTATGAAGAGGATCCGGCGGTTGAAAAACTACTGGATGCTGAAACTCAGGATGTCAACAATATCTGGGGCAGATTGAAATCATTTTTTAACCGCAGTCCCAAAGCCGGCCAAAAAGGTGAGTTCTCAGATTTGGCGATCGGAGATGGAGTTGTGGTCAAAGTGATGCCCAATGAAAATCTGGCCAAACAAGTACTCATAATCAAGGCCCCTAACATCATAAATGTGAAGGGTGAGATAACCGAAGTGACCGCCACTACATTTACCATCACCCCG
>DATIKD010000079.1:0-3602 GCA_035477965.1 Dehalococcoidales bacterium
GAACTACCCCAATCTGTTTTGTTTCTACCCGATTCAATACAATTACCCTTGTTTGTTCTTTTTGATTCAATGTCAGTTTTTCTTTCATACTGACATTTTCCCTTAACAGTTAACTACTGACATAATCGTATAACAATAACAGAGCTGAAGTTCGCGGCTTATCATTAGCGTCTTTATTTGCTATAATGATAGGCGTTCATCCAGAGGAATCAGATCTGGTCTAGTATTAGTTGATTAGGGGGAATTCATGAAAGTAATTTTTTTGGAAGACGTCAAAAACGTCGCCAAAGCCGGTGATATTAAAGAAGTTGCAGACGGCTACGGGCGGAACTACTTGCTGCCCAGGAAACTGGCGCTGGTCAGTGATTCTAACTCGGTAGCGATGGTCAAAGCTCGTCTTGAAATCAAAGCTGAAACTGAAAAACATAAAAAACTGGCAGCCGAAATTGATGGAAAGGAGCTTATTTTCCAGGTCAAGATGGGCACTAAAGAACGCATGCACGGCTCCATCACATCCGCCAATATTGCCACTGAGCTTCAGAAAGTGATCGGCCAGGCCATCGATAAGAGAAAAATTGATTTGACCGAGCCCATCAAGACCCTGGGCATTTACGACGTTGCGGTGAAATTGACTAAAGGCGTAGAGCCTAAACTCAAAGTCAATGTGGTGGCCAAAGAAGAAGCCGCTTGAGTATCTGAAGCCAAAGACGTTTAAAACTGATTCGCCCAATTCAGACTATTCGTTATCGAAATCCGAGACACATCCAAATCGATATCTTACCCGACACCCGAGGATATTGGAAAATTGAGATTGTTTCGGATTTCAGATTTAGGTGCCCTTTTTGGAAAGAATGATAAATTCTGTTTACGGTTTGGTCAGGATGGAGTGCGTCCATGGTAGATAGACTGCCGCCCCATGACATAGATGCTGAGGAAGCTACCCTGGGTTCCTTATTGATTGATAGTTCGGCCATCTTAAAAACTGAGACGATTATCCAGTCCTCAGATTTTTATAGCGAACGGAACCGCTGGATATATGAGGCTTGCGCCAACCTGTACAAGCGCAGCGAAGCCATTAATCAGATTACGGCGGCGCAGGAACTGGCCCGCCAGGACAAATTGGAAAGCTGCGGAGGCGCGGCCTTCCTGAGCCATTTGATTTCCGTGACCCCTACCTCACTGGATATTGAACACTACGCAGCCATTGTAGCCCGCCTTTCCATGATGCGTAAATTGATCTCTGCTTCCGAAACTATTTCCGCCATCGGATATCAAGCTGACCCGGATGTTGATGCCAGCCTGGATAAATCGGAAGACATCCTTTATACCCTGCGGCACGGAAAAAGCACCCGCGGTTTTTCCCACATTCGTGAAGTCATACAGAAAATTCTGGATACCAAACCGGAGGATACGGAAAACGTCAAGCCCAGCGAAATGAAGCGCGTCCCCACCGGATTCACCAGCCTGGATGATTGTTTAGACGGCTTTCAGCGGGCCGATTTGATTGTTCTGGCCGGACGCCCCAGCATGGGCAAAACCAGCCTGGCGCTGAATATGGCCCGTAACGCGGCAGTGGAAAACAGGGCCTGCGTGGCTATTTTCAGCCTGGAAATGTCCGGCGAATCGCTGGTTTACCGTTTGTTATCCAGCGAAGCTTCAGTTGATTCCTGGAAAATCCGCAAAAAAACTGAATCCAGAGATGAAGAAAAGCGAGTCATGGATGCCATCGGGATTTTGTCTGAAGCAGCCATTTACATCGATGATTCACCCATGATGCGTATCAGCGAAATGCGCAGCAAAGCCAAACGCCTGCATTCCGAACATAATATCAATTTGATTATAATCGACCATCTGGGATTGATGCAGAGTGACAGCCGGATTGAAAACCGCGTTCAGGAAATCAGCTATATTACCCGGTCGCTCAAAGTACTGGCGCGCGAGATGAATATACCGGTGCTGGTAGTCTCTCAATTGAGCCGCGCCGCGGAATGGAGAGCCACCCATAAACCGCAGCTTTCCGACCTGCGTGACAGCGGCAGCATTGAACAGGATGCGGATGTGGTACTGTTTGTTTATCGCGATGAATACTACTACCGCACTGAAGAAGATTGGTTAAAAGAACACCCCAATGAAGAATATCCGGCCGGACTGGCCGATGTGATCATAGCCAAGCATCGGAATGGTCCCACAGATGTAGTAAAATTGCGTTTTGTCACTACGCTGGCTAAATTTGAAAACATGGCCGCCGAACCCACGGCTCCCGGTTCAGGGACCAGTCTGTTATGAATAAGTTCAAAGGCTTTCCCAGCCGGATGAATTTTACACCGATTCCCAATCTGGTCTTCAGTAATCTGGCCGGAGAAATCGCTGACATCGCCGAACTGAAAGTGCTTTTGCATGTTTTTGAAGCTCTTTACCCCAAAAAGGGCTCAGTCAGATATATATCAGCCGTCGAACTGTCCGCCCATCCCAGTGTGAGAAAAGACCTGAACAATATTTCTGCGGAATTACTGGGTAAATATCTGGATGATCTGGTTAACAAAAACATTTTACTAAAAATGGATGTAACCGGAGAAAATAATTCGTTTCAAATCTACTTCATTAATAACGCAGAAAATCAGGCAATCTGTGAGAGAATTAAAAAATCGGAAATTAATATAGAGGGCATTAGACCTGAAAACCTGGCCCCGGCGGCGGCGGCGGCGGAAGATATTTTTACTTTATTTGAAGAAAACATAGGTATGATCACACCTTTGATCGCCGAAGAGTTGAAAGAGGCCACGAAGCATTATCCGGAGGGCTGGATCAAAGAGGCTTTCAAAGAGGCTGTCAGCCAGAACAAGCGTAACTGGAAGTATATTTCGCGCATACTGGAGCGCTGGGCAACTGAAGGCAAGAAAGATGGAACACGTCGGGGACATATTAAAAAGGATACAGACCCGGACAAATACGTCCGGGGAAAATACGGACACATGGTCCGGCGCTGAACAAGCTTCGGAACAAAAAGGTGATAAGGACTGCCCCGTCTGCCGTGGTGGAGGTTTTGTTCACCCGCGCCTGCCTTCCGGGAAGCCAGACTATACACGGGCAGTGCCCTGCCGCTGTGTTAAAATTGAGATACAGAAGGAACAGGAAAACCGGTTACTGAAATACAGCAACCTGGGCGCTCTGAGCGCCTGTCTGTTCAACACTATTTCTCAATCCGGGTTAAGTGGCGACAGCGCTAACCAGACGTTGTTTCAAAACGCCCTGGAAGCCGCTAAAGCCTATGCCGCCGACCCTCAAGGCTGGTTTATCCTGATTGGTCCCAGCGGTAGCGGTAAAACCTATCTGGCGGCTGCCATCGCCAACGAACGCATTAAAAACGGCTTTCCCGCCTTCTTTCAGACTGTGCCTGACCTTTTAGACCATTTACGTTCAGCTTTCGCACCTGACAGCGCAATGTCTTATGATGAGTTATTTGCGCGAGTCTGTCAGGCGCCATTTCTGGTACTGGATGATTTGGACATCAAACAGAGCAAGGAATGGGCCAGGGAAAAATTGTATCAATTGTTAAATCACCGCTTTATCCATGAGCTTCCCACCGTGATAACTTCCAGCCT
>DATIKD010000080.1:0-1918 GCA_035477965.1 Dehalococcoidales bacterium
CTTTTTTTATCAGGGTAGTTTTGCCTACTTGTCTGGCGCCCAAAACCATTAAGACCTTTTTATTTGAAAAACCGTCCTTTGTGATTTTTTCAGCAATCCTTGATATATACATAGCAATTTATAGCATTATTTTGCTATTTACAGATTACCAAATACTGCATTTTCTGTCAAATTTAAGCTGTGAATAACACCGTGCGATTGCCACAAATCCTTATAATTCATTTATGCACAATTATGAACAATTTTGTTCAATTATGGCAATTTTATTGCTCCCCTATCGGCAACTCCGCCCTCTTCTCGGGGCTTGAATCTATGGGCGGCTTGGCGTCGGTGAACGGAGATTTGCCTGTCTTGAGATTGCCGAGAATGAGAGAGACTTCGGCATTGTCCGGATTGGTGGCGACGAGCTTTTCAAACTGGGTTATAGCATCCGCTCTCTTGCTCAATCTTTCATAAGAGAGCCCGAGGAAGTATTGGGCGTTGGCGTAATCGGGCGCAAGTTCAATCGCTCTCTCAAACGCGCTGGCCGAACCCTTGAAATCCCAATTGTTGTATTTGAGGAGCCCGAGCTGGAAGTATAGTCCGGCGTTAAGCGGGTCAACCACCGTGGCCGCTTCTACCGATCGTATGGCCGCCGGGATGTTGTTTGCCGCCACTTCAAGCTGGGCCAGAGCGAAGTAGGCGTCGGTATAATTGCTTTTGAGAGCCAGAGCCTTGTTTACGTTTGCTCTGGCGTCATCCACATTTCCGGAAGCGGCATCCAATCTGGCCAGAGCCAGAGGGACGGCCGGGTTGCCCGGTGAACGCGTAGCCGCTTCGCCGTAAGCGCTCCTGGCGCTCTCCGACGCTCCTTCTATGCCGTTGACCGAGAGCACCTCATAAACCCGCGCCAAAGCGAACCAGTTTTGGAAGTTGCCCGGGTCCGCCTCCGTAGCTTTCTTGGCGGCTTCAATCGAATTGGCTATGTAAGTTTGAGCCTCCGCCCTCACGCTATCGGTAATTTGGCTCTGATTGGTGATGCCGGCCAAGACTCTGCCCAAGTCAGTCAGAGAAATTTCAGCCAAGCCGCGCCAGTATACGTCGCCCGGCGACATATTTATGGCTCTGGCCGCCGCTTCTTTGACCAATTGGGTATTGCCCGTATTTTGGTAATCAATTATTCCTTTTTGGAATACCACAGCCGCGATTGATTTCTCCCAGACGAAGTAGCCGCCGGCTATAGAGAGGATGAGTAGAATTACGATAGAGAGAACCGAAAGGAAATTGGTTTTGGGATTTGAGAATATATTAACCTTCCAAAGGCCCGTTATGCCCTGGGAGACCAGCGTGGCGGTGAAGAGGCCCGTGAATATGAACGCCAGAGCCAGCACTACTATATTGGGAGTGTAGAGGAAGAGCATAACCCACAAGTAGAGAGAAACCAGGAATGTGGAAGTGGCCAGATACCGCGAACGGCTGGAATTGGCCTGGGCGAATATGGCTTTGACTCCGCTCCACACATACATGCCTATGAAAGCAAGCAGGGACAAAAGGCCGAGGAGACCGGTAGTGATAGCCATGGTCGGTATGAATCCGGAACCGGAATAAAAATCCGCGTTCCAAAATTGGGTCTGGTTTATATCGGCCGGCTTGTGGACCGCCCAAAACTCCGCGAAGCGGTTGGGGCCGATGCCGAGAGCGAAGTTCTGCTTCCATGATTCAACTGCCAGATCCATGGTGGTCTGGAAATTGGGCCTCACTTCCGTGGTCTGCACCCTCACTGCTTGCGAGAGGAAACCCCCGATGCCGCTGCCGCCCAAAAGCAGGACCACCGAGGCGACGAGCACAGCCAGAGAAGAGAGAGAGATTTTGCGGTCTCTAAGGTCCGATCTTTGGGACCCTTCTTCAATTTGGGAAGGGCGGCCGACGGACCAGGACA
>DATIKD010000081.1:0-2494 GCA_035477965.1 Dehalococcoidales bacterium
AAGTCAGACGCTGCAGCCTGCGAATTATCAGCAGGTAGATCAGAATAATAAGCATCCCCACAAAAATTATAGCTAACGCCAGTAAAACCGTATTCCACCAGGCGATCACCTGGCGTCCCTGGGCATAAGCGTCCCTGGGTTCCGAAATCTGATTGATAAGCACGGGATTATTTTTGTAATCATTAACCAGCTCATAGGCATTCAGAGTCCTTATATCCGGCTTGACAATTAACGTCTGTCCCCCGGATACCAAAGGGTGAAGAGATTCTCCGGAAAGGCCGCGAAGTTCAGTTGGGCTAAAAGGCAGGATTGTGAAGTTCAAACGCGTGCTGTGTGCGATCTCATTAACCAGTCTTTCATCCAACCAGGTGCCTTTAAGAATTGTTCCGCTGGCAGGGCCGCGATTATCACTGCGTAAAATGGGATGAGATGTCACCAGCATCAGCCTGTCATACAAAGAAATTATACCGGAGTTTTTAATTTTATGGCTTTCCAGGGATACCGGAATGAATCTTTGCAGTTCTGATAAATCTTCACTGCGAAGTTCCATCATCTGCTCGGTCTCGGTATCCAGGCTGAGGTAGAACACCATCTGATTCGAGGTATCAAAAAAAGCTATCAACCCCAGGTTCATTCTCGTAAAATATTCCTGTGAAAGGTTCAAATCGATATAAGACTGGTCACCCGTCTGGATAAAATTATAGGTATCGTCCCAGATTCCCCAGTCTGCGGCAGTTTTTTCCAAAGCCGCCAGCCTGTCTGCGATCGCATAATTTACTCTGCCGAGGTTGTTCAAAGCAATATTGTCTTCCAATGACTCGTAAGAACGCTGGATATGCCTGGTCGAGAATAAACTGGTTGCCAGGCTAAAAGTCACCATTACCGCCAGGGTGATTAAAGTGGTTGTATAGATTAAACGCATATCAAAAATAATCCGTTAACAATAAAAATGGTTAGCTGTATCATGAGGTTAACACTTTACACAGAAGAACACATCGGTTTTTCCAACCATTTTTTATCGATATCATTATAATGCGGGGCGCAAATAAAATCATTCATGCTGATATAAAAACTGAAACGGTGTGAGAACAAAGTGTCATGTTGGAGCGGCAGCAAAGCACTTAGAGGCCCCTTTCGGCTGTCACGCCGGAGGCCTATTTTCGTTGTCTTGTTGGAGGCCCCTTTTCGTTGTCATCCTGGAAGCCTCGATTGGCGAGGCTGAAGGATCCGGAGGGGGGCACACCCCGTTAGATTAACTTTTTCCAACCGGAATGGAGGATTTTAAAAAAGTATTAAACCCTTCAGGGCCTAATCTGGATAACAGTGCAGTGGGGAAGTTAATTCGGTCGGAATAAAACAGGAACTATTGAAGGAGTCTGATAAATTCCTCGACTGTTATGTTGGCGCCATCAAGAATAGAGGATAATGTACCAGTATCAATGCTCTTATGGTCCGGCACTACAACCTGAGAAAATGGATTATCCCTTCGCATTACCAGGTGACTACCCTTTTGCCGTTTTAAGTAGAAACCTGTCCTCTGTAAAGCCTTAACTACTTCTTTACCGGATAAGCTACGAGGTAGCTTACTCACCGGGCAGCGACCTCAAGTTCAACGGTAACTTTCCCAACCTCTGTTGGCACGGGAAGCCCTTCTTCAATGAGCGCTTCAACGTAGACTTCAATAGCTTCCTTAATATTTTTCAGGGCGTCTGCTTTAGTTCTGCCCTGAGAAACGCAGCCTTTCAGAGCCGGGGCATAAGCCACATAACCGGATTCACGTCCCTTTTCAACGATAACGGTATATTTCATCCCATTTCTCTGCCTGTGCGCGGGATAACTCCAGCGCCTTCTCCAACCTTTATCTTCCCAGCCAATATGTTGGGTTAATTGCCGCTGTTCCTGTAAATAGTCCTCCCCGCTCTGCTCATTTAAAGGTATAGCGCAGGGTTATTACAACCATTTCTCCCACAGATAACCGAAGTCTTCAGGAAATACAGAGGTTGTACGCGCACCAGGTATTTATTTCGCGTTGTGCCAGTGATGAGGTCGTTTGAACGTTCTGTACATTCGGCATTAGCCATATATTCCTCTCTCTGGCAATCTCATTACCTTGAAAAGAACTGGCTGGGGGAGGAGGGTTCGAACCTCCGCACGCGGAGTCAGAGTCCGCTGTCCTACCGCTAGACTATCCCCCAACGCCATAAAAATTATAACTTAATCCTGTTTGTCTGGCAAATAGAGTTGGAATGAAAAAACCATCCGGAGCGTCAATAAACCAAAATCCACCATCCAATAACCTCCGGGTTTGTGACTGCTTTAGCGCAAAACCTTAGACCGGTTTAGCCTGGTTTCAAAAATGCTATCCTGGAACGAACCCAGGCATCCTGTTTCCCTCTCACCTGTCATCCTGGAAGCCTCGAATGGCGAGGCTGAAGGATCTTTTTTCGTTGTCATGTTGGAGCGAAGCGAAACATCTGGCGGCGGGGAGGAATCG
>DATIKD010000082.1:0-2486 GCA_035477965.1 Dehalococcoidales bacterium
GATCCGGAGTGCCGCCGATGGTATTGCCCGTTAGAAAAACCCCGGACGGAAGTGCTCCGTCAAATATTGACCAGGTATAGGGCGGCTTTCCGTGAACAGCCTGTAAGGTTTCAGAGTAAGCTGTTTCATTAGTACCATTGGGCAGCCATAACGTGGTCACCCGAACTCTGGGTTTGATAGTGATGGTAAAATCCTTAGAGATGACTTGCTGGCTGGTATTTTCAAGCGCTTGAAGGGTGACATAGTATATTCCGAAATTGCCGGGAGTGCCGTCAATTACTCCATTACTATTCAGGTTGAGTCCCGAGGGTGTTTGGCCCGAAGTGCTTGTCCAATTCCAGCTAAAATCGCCGCTGCCGCCGGAAATTCCCAGGCTGACCGGACCGTAAGCCACTCCCTCCATCCCGTCCGGAAGTGAATCCGGAGTAATGGCATAAGGCGTGATATTGATATCGATATTGACATCCCAGGAGGAATATTTATTATCAAAGCCGGCCGCATTCACCCCTAACCACAAACGTCCGCTCAAGGAAGACTGAAAAGTGTAAGATTTCCCTATGTAGAATATATCAGAGGATGCCGGATCACCAATACAGCCCACCAGGGAATTCAGGTCCAGGTTTGCGTCAATCAATGCGGAAGGATCTGTGTAACCGGTGCCATCCGGTCCCAGGAACCATCCCTGATTGGAAAAGTAGATAAATCCGGAGGCGTTCAGCGCTACCTCATCACCGGCCTGGATATCCACCCCGGAATCGGTCCACATATCGCGGCCGTTTATCATGGAATACTCTCGTAATTGGCCTGCCCCGGTGCTGGCTGGAGTTACCACTATCTGCACATCCCATGAACCGCTATCGTAAGGATAATCATCAGTGTTATTGGCGGCCAGATAGAGTCGACCCGGACTGTTAGCGGTGAAATTGAGTCCAGTACCGATCTCAAAATGGTTGCCGTCAAGGCGGCCTATTAAAGAGATCCAGCTTAACGACCCATCGATTGAAAAGCCCGGTTCATAGGTCGATTGGCCTGCTGGAGTGACATCAAAGTAAAACCCTGAGGGATCATAAAACGTCATAACACCCGTTGCTGTTATGTCTACCACATCACCAGGTATCAGGTCGATACCACTATCAATCCACCCTGCCTGATCGATTATTACCTGGGTACCTGGCTTAATGACAGGCGGGGTAACCACATGGTCAACAGGGCTGGAGGAACTGCTATTATATTTGGAATCTCCGCTGTAATTGGCTGTAATTGAAGTGGTACCGACTGACAAGGCTGAGCTGGTAAACTCTACCTTGCCTTCCGTATCCAGACTAAAAGATCCGAATAAACCGTTATTGAAAGTAATATCACCGGACGGGATGGGTTTTCCGGCCGGGCCGCTGACCGTAACAGAAAAGGTAACCGTTTCACCTTCATCGGATGGGTTAGGTGTAGAGGCTAAAACAGTTGTTGAATCCAGTTTTCCGACGAACTGCCAGTAGTCGTTTGATGTACTGGGCAGATGATTGTAATCACCGGAGTAAACTGCCACTATCTTGTTGTTCATGCCGGGCGCAAACCACTCCCAGGGTATGGTATATGAATATGTCCCATCACTATTTTTGGCAGCAGGCAAACTACCTATGCCATTGTTGAGATAAAAATCTACATTTCCAGTGACCGGATATCCGGGATTCCCGCTGACACTGGCGGTAAAGGTGATATCCTCACCGCCTGATGAAGAATCGCCGGATGATTGTATTGTGACACTGGATGCCGAGCGGCTGGGACCCAAAACCAGACAAATAGTGCCCGCGGAAATTACGGTGGCATCATGGATGGTATCCAATAATACCGGAGAATTCCCATATTTTATACCGATATATTCCAGTGTGCCGAATCCACTGCCAAAGGCAGTTATCGTACCCCCGGGATTCTTAAAAATACTATTGGTCAATCCCGCTGAAATAAGAATGCTGCCGCCGGAAGGGAACCCGCCTCCGCCGACTGCTGTGGGTAAAGTGGCAGTCACGATGGGAGTCCACCGTTCAGTAGTAGTGCCGTCGCCTAATTGGCCAAGATAATTACTGCCCCAGGCATAAAGGGTATTAGTGACGCCGATGCCGCTGGCAAAGGCCAGACTATGACTGTAACCGGCTGAAATAAGGATAATATCTCCCAGAAATCCGCTGCCGCCTACCCCTTTGACCTTAACCGGTATATATCTGCTGGATTTGTCGTTTTGGCCCAGTTGTCCCCAGGAGTTATTTCCCCAATTCCAAATGTAGCCTGCATCATCCAGAGCCATGCTCGAGAAACCGCCGGCCGAGATACTTTGAATATCAACTAAATTCAACTGTACGGGAGTTTCACAGTAAAATCTGATATTGTTCGAGCTAAGACCATGAGCGGTATCATCCACTTTAACTCCGGCCTGCCCATAGCTGTTGGCGCCCCAGGCCCAAACCCGGCCGTCAAAATCCAGCGCCAGGCTG
>DATIKD010000083.1:0-7663 GCA_035477965.1 Dehalococcoidales bacterium
CCACCGGCTACACAAATTGCGACGGTTAACCATCCCGGTTTATTCAATCGCAGTAATATGAATGCCAGGATGAAAGAAAGTATCAAGACAAAAATATATGAAGGTTGGGGATTAGTCCAATTGGCTAACTGGAAGGAAAGAATGGCTAAAGAAGACAATGCAAACCAGATAATCAGTCCTATCCAAATAGACCAGTTCTTGATAAAAACAAACCGGCTGAAAGGTCTGCTTTCAACCTGATCAGCATCTTTCACCTTGTTATTTTTATCTCGAGTCTTCATTTTATCAGTATTTTTCATAACTTGCGGCTGTCCAACGCCATATTGAGATTATCGCCGCTTTTAACCACATACACCTGTACACCATTGGATTGGAGAGTGTACGGAATGCTGGTCAACCCTCGTTTAACCCCAAAAGTGCCGGTATCCAGTAATATGGCTACCAGTACTCCCTGCTGCTTTTTGATTTGCAACAACGTTCTGACCAGGCGGTCATTCCACGCCGGTGTTATCACGAAGGTTAATGCATGTAAATCGAAACGGCTTGCTTCATTAATCAATATTTGTTCAACCGGGACCGAGCCTCCGGCATTCATTTCCGATAAAGCTGCCTGAATGGAATCCAGATGGATTATGCCGGTATCCAGGGGAAAATGATAGTTTTTTTCCGCATGAGATATCAGCCCAACCGGCCAGCCCTGTTCGAGAAACTTTTTAACAAGTGAAGCTGCAATCGTAATGGTGTATTCCTCTGTTGATTCCACATCACTGCCGGATTGGACTGAAGCCTCCATATCGCAAACCACCCAGATATTTTTGGCTGAATTCTGCATCCGGTCGGGATCATATACCTTAACCATCATTTTTGAAGAATGGGCCGTAGAGCGCCAGTGAATATGTCGCAGGCTGTCCCCGCTAACATAATCCCGGATACTGGCCACATTGGTACCGGTTTGAAGTGCCATATTACGACCCGGCCTGAATCCCGGGCTAACATAATGCAGAGGATCGAAAAAAGGTAAATCGAGAGTTGCCGGAAAAGCTACCAAATTCTGACTACTACCGAAAGTACGCCGGGTTTGAAACAGACACAGGGGATCGCCCGCCGTAACCGTGTACAAGCCGGCTTGATATTTACCCCTCTTGGGAATATAAATTTGCGATTTGATCTGCATTTGTCTTTCAGGTAAGAGATTGACCGTGGTTTGATTTACATAACCCGGAATCGATGAAATCTCCTCAACTTGCAGCATAAATCGAGGGATTCGCCCCTGATTGATCAGTGTTAAGCTGCCGGTGACAGTATCTCCCGCTTTGACCTGAGCCGGCAGGGGAACGCTTTCAGCTTTGATATTACGAAGTACAAAAAAGGTCCAGAGGTAGCTGACCAGAGGCAGGAGCAGAGATAGAATAAATAAGCGCCAAATCAGAGAAAAACCGGTTAAAGAGGCCGCCAAACCGATCACCAGGGGAATGATAAAATAAACAATCCGTATTTTCATTCCGATCCATTCACCAATCAGGGCGTAACCCCCGGTACCGGAATTTTGGCTAAAACATCATGAATAATGGAGCGTCCGCTGCGGTCCTTCGAACCATCCAGAGAATGGAGTACTAAACGATGAGACAATACTGATTCAGCCAGAGCTTTGACGTCTTCCGGAATCGCAAATTCACGTCCATTCATTAACGCTCGTGCCTGGACACTGCGGAACAACGACAATGAACCTCTGGGCGAAACGCCCAGATAAATGGATGGATGGCTGCGAGTGGAAGCAACGATTTTAGCGATGTATTCCTGAACCTGGGGGTCAACATAAATTTTCTTGACAGATTCCTGCAGTTTGATCAATCCTTCACAATTCGCGACAGGTTTTATTTTTTCTATGGGATGTTGAAACTGTTGGTTTTGCATAATGGAGATTTCTTCTTCCACCGAAGGGTAACCCAGAGTGATTCGCATCAAAAAGCGGTCCAGTTGAGTTTCCGGAAGAGGGAAAGTACCTTCATATTCAATAGGGTTCTGAGTGGCGAATACATGAAATGGAGAAGGCATAAAGTGAGTAACACCATCAATACTAACCTGTCGCTCTTCCATGCACTCCAGCAAGGCTGACTGCACCCGCGGAGTGGCCCGGTTAATTTCATCCGCCAGTACCATATTAGCCAAAATAGGGCCAGGACGGAACTCAAAATCGGATGTTTTCTGGTTAAAAACCGAAACCCCCGTTATGTCTCCGGGAAGCATATCCGGCGTGAACTGTATTCTTTTAAAACTGCAATTAACTGATTTAGCCAGGCTTCTGGCCAGCATGGTTTTTCCCACACCTGGCGCATCTTCAATCAAAAGATGTCCCTGACTCATCAGACCTATTACCGCCATTTCGACGGAACTGGTTTTACCGATTATTACCTTTTCTATATTCTGAACTATATCATGGGCGATTTTTTGGGCTTGCGCGATCGTTTGATCCACATTTCACCTCTGTTATTCTGGGGAAGATTCCTTCAGGTCTACCAAGAGAGTCTCAAATACATTCTAGCAAATATGGTTTCATAATTCTAACAATCGAAAACGAAAGTCCGAAATGATATAATAGCGTCATTAAGGCACCTTTAAGAAAATCCCTGTGTTCATTGACTTAATGGATTCAGCCATGATGACTTAAATAAGGAGGATGACATGTTAACACTGGAAAGCTTGCAAAACAGAGTAAGAAGACTGGAGGACATCAAGGATATCGAAAGACTGCAAGGCATTTACGGTTACTACCGGGATTATGCCGAATGGGACAAAATAGTTGACCTTTATTCCGAAAGGGCTGATTCAGTAGAAATAGCCGATCAGGGGGTTTATAAGGGAAAAGAAGGAATAAAAAGGTATTATTTAAAGCTTTTGGGCGCAAAACCTCCCAGGCCTGGTATGTTGTCTCTGCAAATACAGCTTCAAGGTGTTATTACAGTTTCACCGGATGGAAATACAGCCAGGGGGCGTTGGTACGGATGGGCTATGGAAGCTCTGCCTACTGCCTCCATACATGAGGGTGAGTTACGCCAGGTCTGGACGCATGGTATCTATGAGAACGAATATGTTAAGGAAAACGGTAAATGGTTGTTCAGTAAAGTACATTATAGTCTGATATTCCGCACACCTTATGAAGACGGCTGGCTGAAGACGCCTGTCGTAGGGCAAATCGGCCCCAGCCTGGAGGTCCCTCCGGATGCTCCGCCTACCGCTTATCATCCCTATCCTTCCCGCCGGCGAGTTCCATATCATTATCCGAATCCAGTAACCGGGAAATAGTGAAAATAAATTTTTCAGGAGAGCGAAAATGAACCAGCAGGATTTAGAAGTTCTGGATAGAGAAATAACTCGCCTTGAAGATATTCAGGCCATAAAAGATTTACAAATGAAATATGGTTATTATTTTGAAACACAGCGTTTGCATGATATAGTCGATTTATTCTCTGAGAATACGGAATCCATAGAAATTACCGATCACGGACTCTTTTATGGGAAAAAAGGCGTCCGGACACAATTTTTGGAATGGATGGGGAGAGGGGCTAACCGCGATGCACAACCTCAATCTCAGGGGAATCCGGCCATGTCAGGCGGGTTGGTTTGCATTATGCAGTTACAAGGAGTAATAGAACTGGCCGAAGACGGAAGAACCGCCGCCGGCCGCTGGGTGTGTTTTGATATGGAAGCTCGCCCCTGGTGTGGAGTAATGCGCAATTACTGGTTGCACGGCTACTATGAAAACAAATACATTAAAGAGAACGGCCAATGGTTATTTTTAAAGTTGCACTGGAACAATACGTTCTGGACCCCTTATACTGACGGCTGGCTTAAGACACCCCTTCTGGGAAACATGGATGAACATCCCACTATCCGCCCGGATTTACCGGCCACTGCCTTTCACCCTTACCCGTCCGGCTGGCACTTGCCTTACAGCTTCAAACACCCTGTTTAATACAAGGACTCTCCTTTAAGGACTCTCCTTTAAGGAGAGTCCTTGTAAGGGGTCTCCCTTTTTTTGAGATGCATTTGCCCCCTGAAAGTGCTAAAGTTTAGTTAAATAATACTGAGGATTCATCATGACTGTACTGGTAACCGGCGGCACTGGTTTTATAGGCTCACGCGTGGTTCGCGATCTGGTAAAAATAGGTCAGGATGTGGTGGCATTCGATTGGGCGCCTGAACCAATCATGCTGACTAGACTGATTAAACTTGAAGAGATAAGCCAAAAAGTCAAGATCGTTCAGGGTGATGTAAACAATTTTGCGCACCTCATTTCAACCCTCAAAAATCATAATATTGATACAGTAGTGCATTGTGCCGCCTTGTTGCTGCATGATGTGAATACTAATCCTTTGCTAGGAATCAAGGTCAATTGTGAGGGAACAGTGGCAGTTTTTGAAGCTGCACGTTTACTGGGATTAAAGAAAGTGGTCTGGATTAGTTCGGGATCGGTTTTCGGTCCGCCCGAAGCCTATGCGGAAGAATATATTCCCAACGATGCGCCGCATTATCCACAAAATCTTTACGGCGGAACCAAATCACTGGATGAACAATTCGCGGCTTTTTATGCTGAAAGATATGACCTGGACATAACCGCTATCCGGCTGGTGCTGGTCTATGGCGCCTGGCAAACACGCGGGCGTACGGCGGCCATTATAAGAGAGATGGTAGCCAACCCAGCTCTGGGCAAACCCGGTAAAGTGCCTGCCGCCCGAGATAACGTCCTGGGATGGACATACGTGGATGATGCCGCTCGGGCAATTGTGCTGGCAGTTCAATCGGGCCGAACCAAAACGCGCTCTTTTTCGGTGAGAGGCAACATTCATTCCGTGGGTGAAATTGTTGACTATGTTGAGACGCTTCTGCCGGGCTCTCAGATCACAATGTTGGCCCTGGAAAAATCCAAAAGCCATCTGATTATGACCTGCAAGTATGATATGTCCAGAATTGAGGAAGAATTAGGTTTTCATCTGCAATGGAGTATGCAGCACGGTATCCGGGAAACGATCAATCTAATTCGTCGGGAAAATGGTCTTCCCGCGATTTAGTCTGTCAGGCCTCTTCGGTTTTTTGTCTATGAAATACCAGCGGACAGGTTAATACCTTCTCCCCAGGCAGGGTTGTTAATATTTGACGTCCAAAACTGCTAACACAAAAGTTAAGAATAGTCTCAAGTACAGTGTTCTGGATGGAGCGGCATTCTCCGTCATGCAGGGTTTTACTCTGAATTACATCACGCCTTTTGCCATTGAACTCAAAGCCACTACTACCCAAATTGGTTATCTATCCAGCATTCCCAGTTTATTAATGGCCCTTTTTCAGCTCTTGACTCCTCGTTTATCCACTCAGGCAGGAAGCCGCAAGGGACTGATTTTACCGGTAGTCTTTGTACACGCCTTGATGTTTATTCCCCTGGCACTCTTGCCCTTCATTTTCCCAGAGCCAAAAATTATCTGGCTGATCGCACTGGTCACGCTCAGTACAGTTTTAGGTGCTTTACCCAACCCTGCCTGGGGAAGTATGATGGCTGACCTGGTCCCTGCCACGCTTAGAGGACGCTATTTTGGATTTCGCGGTCGGGTTTTGATTTTTATCGTATTGATCTCATCTTTAGCCGCCGGAGGCATCCTGGAGGTTATGAAAAGCCGGGACGTGTTTGCAGGGTTTGCCATCCTGTTCGGAACGGCTGCGGTCTTTCGACTGGTATCATGGTATTTTTTATATAAACAATATGAACCCCCCGTTGTGCAGGAAAAAGTTGACAGCCCTGGAATCTGGAAAATAGTCAAAGAGCTGAGAAGTACCAATCTGGGTAAATTTATCATGTACGTAGCTTCAATCAACTTCGTTGTCATGATTTCCAGTCCGTTTTTCGCGGTGTATATGCTGCGTGACTTGCAGTGGAGCTATACCTACTATATGATGATTGCCGGTACTCATGCTCTTTCTCAGATGACATTTCAGACCTTCTGGGGACGCCGGGGCGATAAAATGGGGAACCTCATGCTGGTCAGGGTGGCTTCTATTTTTCTCCCCTTTTTACCCATTCTCTATCTGGCCAGCACCAACCTGGGGTTTTTAATGTGTGTGGAAGTGGTGAGCGGTTTTGCCTGGGCCGGTTTCAATCTGGGAGTGACCAACTTTATTTATGATTCCACCCAACCGGAGATCAGGACCAAACAGATAGCGATATTCAGTTGTATTTCCGGACTGGCGTTATGTTTTGGTGCGCTGGTCGGAGGTTATATTGCTCCCCACCTGCCTGAATTGCTGGGCTATCAGTTACGAACATTATTCACAATTTCGGGCGTCCTGCGGGCTATCCTGGCAGTGGCATTCTTGCGTTTGATTTATGAAGTCCGGGACGTCCCCAAAGTCAGTATGATTCAGTTCCTGACCGGCAGGTAAAAACGGGAGCTCCTCTTGCAAGCGGAAAAGATGCGGTTAAGTTTGTCAAAGCTGACCCGTTTTTGATACAATGAATGACGGTGTTGTAAAGGGCCGCTAGCTCAGTTGGTAGAGCAGGGCACTCTTAATGCTCTGGTCCTGGGTTCGAGTCCCAGGCGGCTCACCAGATTTGAAAAGAAAAACCACCCTGACGATTTGGCCGGGGTGGTTTTGGTTAAGAATGGTCTGCAGCTTTCAGTCGCCACTACATGTTTAAACCAATAACCCCGGCAGTAAGAAACTAGAACTTTATCAACGAGTATACCGGTACGCCCAGTTTGTTTCGCCCATTAAGAGCCGTGAGTTCGCCCAGGAAGGCGCATCCGATGACATCCCCTTTCATCTTCTGTATCAGTTCAACCACGGATTTAGCTGTACCCCCAGTAGCCAGAATATCATCTACTATCAATATTCGTTGACCGGGTTTTATGGCGTCTGCATGAATTTCTAAAGTATCGGTCCCGTATTCCAGTTCATATATGGCCTGCAGCGTCCGGCTGGGCAATTTCCCTTTTTTCCTGACCGGGATTAACCCACAATTCAGAACATAAGCCATCGGCGCACCGATAAGAAACCCGCGGGCTTCAATGCACACAATGAATTCAACTTTACCCACATATTGTGAGCACAGGGTATTTATGGCTCGGTTGAAAGCTTTGGCGTCCAATAGCAACGTAGTGATATCTTTAAATGAAATCCCCGGTTTGGGAAAATCCTCTATCACGCGGCAATACTGGCCAAAATCCTCCTCAGGGTTTTCAGACGAAGGATTGGCTTGAGTTACTCGTTTGGTGTTTTCGCTTTTCAAAATAAAAATCCTCCAGTTTATAGTGCATTTTAGGTTTGAGTCAAATTTCGCGATTTTACGGCCTGTATAACCAAAATTATTGCTCAGTTTCCGTTATAAGTAAAGCGTTTTCCCAAGTTGCAAGGTTTTCAGGACTGGTTTTCTTTAACTATACACTGCTGTCCAAAATATTCTTTATCGTCTGATGAAAGAAGTCCGGAACCCCTTCCGGCAAGGGTCTGGGGATGTGCCCCAGCTATAAAATTCCCCCAGGATTGGAGGATAGGGGGTTGATGATAGTTTTATAAAAAACGCTCGGAATTTCAGGCCTACCTTATTTTCCTCGTGCCTGGTTTAGCTTTGTTCTTATAACTTATTTTGGACAAGAGTGACTTTTATTCTTTATTC
>DATIKD010000084.1:0-2580 GCA_035477965.1 Dehalococcoidales bacterium
ATACCGCTCTCAGACAAATTACACCCTCTTTAATGCTGGCATTCCCGCTCACGCGGGAATGCACTGTTCTTTGTTTATATTCGGTTGCTGGTTTTCCTGGTTTAGAGATTCGGGTAATTCAGCTTGACAGGTATATATGCGTTTTCATAACAACCGGAAGACATAAAGCCGCCGCAATCTATGCTTTTTCCGGAACCGGATCTTTCTTTTCCTCAGAATTTAGCACTTTCACCCCGAATTCCGGACAGATGATTTCGCACAAACCACAGGAAAGACACTTCGATTCATCGGTAACAGCGGCCAGTAAATAACCCTTTGAATTGATCTCCTGAGTCATGGCCAGAGCGTCACGAGGACAGAATTCAGTGCAAAAACCGCAGCCTTTGCATTTTTCTTTTTCAATGATGATTTTCCCTGGTTTGGGGGTTTTGATTTCTGCATCAAAAGGTTTACGCCAAAAATTTGCCATTTCGCCTGGTAACCTTCAACTTTTCAATCAATATCTATAATCAGATTATCACAATAAAGACATCATAATCAAACAAAATATTTGGGCTCTATAATACGAATTTTATCATAACGTCGCGTATACCGACAAATCAGTCCGGCACCTGGTTTTCTGGATTCGTCTGACGGTTTGGATTAAGATAAAAGTATGCAACCCGGATTCAACGGCATGACGGCATACCTGTATTAAATGCGACGATGTACACCTGCCTGAGGCTGAACAGGACAGTCCAAGGGACTCAAGGAGGACAAACCGTATAGATGAATAATCCTGGCAACCTGGTTTTTATCGGCGCACATCCGGATGATGAGACCTTTGGAGTGGGAGGCACCCTGGCCCATTATTCACGGCTGGGTTACCGGACAACCTATATCTGTGCCACCCGCGGCGAAGCCGGAGAAGCGGCAGCCAATTTCAGAGAAAAATACCCCTCCATGGGTGAACTGCGCTGGGCAGAACTGATGTGTGCGGCCGCAGAACTGAAACTAAGTGAAGTACATTACCTGGGCTATCGCGATTCCGGAATGGCCGGCTCAGAAGCAAACCGGCATCCGCAGGCACTGATAAACGCACCGCCGGATGAAATAGCGGAAAAAATGGTCAGGCACCTGCGCCGGATAAAGCCTGAAGTTGTAGTCACCTTCGATCCTATCGGCGGCTACCGACATCCCGATCATATCGCTACGCATCAGGCTGCGGTGCAGGCCTTTCATGCCTCCGGCAATCCGGCTGAATACCCTGCGGCCGGTCCCGCCTTTCAGCCTGCTCGCCTGTTCTACCACGTTTTCCCTCATTCACTGATGAAACTGGCGGTCAAAGTACTGCCTTATCTGGGCAAAGACCCGCATAAATTTGGAAAGAACCGGGATATCGACCTGACCCAGATGGTGCAGCCGGAATTCCCCGTGCATGCCGCAGTAAAACTATCGCGTCAGGACTTGCGCGCCCGCAAGAAAGCCACCGCCTGCCATGCTTCTCAACTGGGTGACACTTCGCCGCGCAGCGGTATTTTCGGTCTGGTCTTTCTTCTTTCTTCGCTGGCCAGTGGATTGACGGGAGAAAAAGACTATTACATGCAGGCCTATCCTGCACCCGAAAAGAAAAGGAAACGCCGGTCCGACCTTTTTGACGGGATTTAACCATCCCGCTCTTCAGCCACCGCTTCGGCTAACTACAGCCCACCGTCGATGCATATCACCTGTCCGGTGATATAAGACGCCCGGCCGGATGCTAGAAATCCGGCCAGGTCCGCCACTTCTGAAGCTGTTCCCAGCCGTTTTAAAGTAGTGCGGGAAAGTATCGCCTCCCGGTATTCAACCGGCAGTTCATCCGTCATTTGAGTTTGTATGAAACCCGGCGCAATGGCATTGACCGTGACATTGCGCGCCCCAACTTCGGCTGCCAGACTGCGGGTAAAAGCCGCCAAACCACCTTTGGAGGCTGAATAGTTCACTCGCCCCAGGTTGCCCATCACACCCGCCACTGAGGATATGTTTATAATCCGACCCCAGCGGCTCGCCATCATACCTGGCAGGACCTGCTTGCTGCACAAGAAAGCGCCTTTCAGATTTACATCCATTACTGCATCCCAATCCGCTTCGCTCAGGCGTAATATCAGAGCATCGCGGAATATGCCGGCATTATTAACCAGGATGTCAATCTGACTCCATTTCCCGATAACTGATTGTATTCCGTTTTTGACTCCGGCCGAATCAGTCACATTGAAAAGGCAAGTTTCGGCTTCGCCCCCGCTCTGCCGGATCTTAGTTACCAAATCATCAACAGCAGCATTCCCCGGTAAATCGTTGACAGCTACCCGCGCACCCATGTCCGCCAGCTTCAGCGCGATTGCTCGTCCGATGCCCCCTCCCGCCCCGGTAACCAGCGCCGCCTTTCCCGTCAGTTCACCTTCCATATTCATTTATCCTGCCACAGTTTTCCTTTATATTAGCACAACTTACTGGCGGTTGGTTTCCGCTACGGACACCAGGGTTGAAGGACGGGCTCCCGTCGTATTGATAAGTACACCTTTCGAACTAAAATCTCCGTTATGCTTAACGAATTCTTCCGGT
>DATIKD010000085.1:0-3185 GCA_035477965.1 Dehalococcoidales bacterium
AGTCCCACAACCGGGAAATAAACCGTGGAACGGGAGAGTTGTTCCGCAGTGAAACTGCGTTTAACGGGCAACAGGGTTAAAAATTGAAACGCGGCCAGAATACTCATGCTCGTCTGGGATTAAGCGAGATTAATCCCTCCTTTTTAGTTCTATAAGGACGTATCGTTGAGCTTAATTTATTCTTTATTGGATACTCCTGCCTCTGCAAAAGTAGCCATTTCTCCCAAGATGCGACAGGCAGCCTCTGCCATGTACATGCCGATAGCTCCGCCCGTACCTTCGCCCAGTCGCAAATTAAGATTAATCAGCGGCTGCAAGCCAAGATATTCCAGCAGAATGCGGTGGCCAGGTTCAACCGACATATGGGCGGCAACCATATAATCTTTGGCAAGCGGACAAATCCCGGCCGCGATCAAAGCGGCCGCCCCGGAAATGAAGCCATCGATCATAACCGGAACGCGGCTGGCAGCCGCCCCGATTATCACTCCGGCCAACCCGCCAATCTCAAACCCGCCCACTTTAGACAGCACCTCCAGGGCATTACCCGCATCAGGTTTGTTCAGGGCGATCGCCTTTTCTATAACATTTACTTTATGCTGCAGTCCCCGGTCGTCCAGTCCGGTGCCGCGCCCGGTCACCTCAGCCGCTGATTTACCGGTCATTACGGCACAGATAGCCGCACTGGGTGTAGTATTGCCAATGCCCATTTCTCCCGTGCCAACAATATCCAGCCCCTTCAGCACTTCAGCCTTTACGAGGGTAATGCCGGTCTCAATCGCCCTGACAGCTTCATCCGCCGTCATAGCCGGCCCTCTTAGCAGGCTTTGTGTTCCCGGGGCTACCTTGCAGTGCTCCACATTCTTCAGGACTGAAGTATCGCCCTTAACGCCGATATCCACGGCTACTAATCGCGCTCCAATCTGGCGGGACAGAACTGAGATAGCCGCTCCGCCGGCGGCAATATTGGCCAGCATCTGGAAGGTTACTTCCTGGGGATAGGCGCTGGTCCCTTCCGCCGCCACTCCGTGATCAGATGCCATGACGATGAAAGCCTTGCGTTTGACCTGGGGGCTGACAACCCCCTGAATCCCGGCCAACTGGATGGATAATTCCTCAAGCCTCCCCAGGCTGCCTGCCGGTTTGGTCAAATTATCCTGGCGGTTTTTAGCCGCTTCCATACACTTCCTGTCCAGAGGTTGGATTTTTTTTACTGTTTCGGTTAATAGCCTCAAAATGATTATCCCCCTAGTTATTATGGATTTTTATCTTATCGCTGGCTCCGGTTAATAAAACCACCGGTAATTGATTTTCCGGATGCGGGTAAACCAGACTACCGGCCCCGTAAACCTCTTTGATATTGGCAGAGGTAATAACCTGCGGGGCAGGACCCTGAGCGAACAAACAGCCTTTTTTCATCAACAGCAGGCGATCGCAAAATTGCGAAGCCATGTTCAGATCATGCAGAGCTATCAGGACCATCATGTGCTGCTCCCGACAGAGATTGCGCATCAGGTTTAACGCTTCAATTTGGTGAGCAATATCCAGGTTGGCAGTGGGCTCGTCCAGCAAAATCGCCTGCGGCTGCTGGGCCAGTACGCGGGCTATGGTGACTCGCTGTTTCTCCCCGCCTGAAAGCTCTCCGATTTTTCGTTCAGCCAGTTCAGCTACACCGGTCTTGAGCATGGCCTGCCAGACAATTTCCAGGTCGCGAGCGCTTTCACTGCGCAGCCAGCCCAGATGCGGGTTGCGTCCCAGCATGACCACTTCGGTTACAGTAAAAGTTTCGGGTAGATTGGGATTCTGAGGCACCACCCCCAGGATTTTAGCCAGTTCATTATGGGGAATGCTTTTTAGCGCTCTTTCATCCACCCGGATTTCACCCGAAAGTACCGTCAAAACACGGCTCAAGGCCTTTATAATACTGGTCTTGCCGCAGCCGTTAGGACCGATCAGCCCCACCATCTCTCCCGGCTTCAGTGAAAAACTGACCCGGTTGACCACGTTGACGTGATTATAGGAGAGAGAGATTTCTTTGACTTCAACTTTATCCATTTCATTTACCTCCCGGTTCGCGCGCTAATGACCTGCATAAAAATATCACTAGCTAATCCCAGTGTTTAAAATACCATCTTCTTTTTTCTCCGCAGTAAATAGACAAAGAAAGGCGCACCCAGAAAAGCGGTTATCACACCTACCGGTATTTCTTGCGGCGGTATGAGGGTCCGGCTGACAGTATCAGCCAGTATTAAAAGACAGGCCCCGGCCAGAGCTGAAAGCGGCAGCAAAGAGCGGTGGTCAGGCCCAAAAACCAAACGAACGGCATGGGGCACAATGATACCCACAAAACCGATAGTACCCACAAAACAGACCGCCGCGGCCGTAACCAGTGTGGAAGCGGCCAGTAAAATGAGTTTGGTCCGCTCCACATTAATGCCCAGTTGCTGGGCTTGATCTTCATCCAACTGCATGACATTCAAAGGCCGGGCAAAAGCCAGAATCACTACCATGCCCACCACGATATAGGGTAAAACCAGACCGACTTGAGTCCAGTTGGCGGTGGAGAATCCTCCCATCAGCCAGGATATAATGCCGTGAGTTCGGTCAGGAGAAATGAGCGTCAGATAAGAAGTGATGGATATCAGCAGCGCACCCACGGCTACTCCGGCCAAAATCAGGGTAGTGACAGGCAGAGTTTTCCCTACTCTGGCTACACTATAGACTACACTTACCGCGATTAAGGCGCCGCCGAAAGCCAGTACCGGAATCAAATAGTTGCCCAGAATACCCCAGGTGAAAACAAATCCTAAAACTGCTCCCAGTGAAGCTCCCTGAGCCACCCCAATCAAATAGGGATCAGCCAGCGGATTGCGGAAAAGCCCCTGGTAAGTGGCTCCGGCTACTGCCAGTGCTGCACCAACCAGACCGGAGAGGACCACGCGGGGTAGACGGATACCGGTAATAATCATGTCCGCATTGGCTGACCACTGGCCTTGTGCAGGTACCCACGGCAGATGAGAAACCAGAATACTCCAAACGCTGGCAAAAGGAATTTTCACACTGCCGATGGTTAGCACCAGGAGGGCGATAATAACACAGGCCAGGGCCATCCCGCCGATGGCGAAGAAGCGCAAACGCCACCGGCGGGGGTATCCGGAAGACGGCAGATTCAGTCTTGGTTCAACCAC
>DATIKD010000086.1:0-3143 GCA_035477965.1 Dehalococcoidales bacterium
GAGGCCCTTTTCGGTTGTCATCCTGGAAGCCTCGAATGGCGAGGCTGAAGGATCTGGACGAGGGGGGTCAGTCGTTACTGCCTGAAGCCGGATGAGGGGTCCAATCCCATACAGAATGGAAGGTTTTAACAACCCTGTCAATCCTTCCGCGCACAACTTACACAACCGGAAATTCGAGTGAAAATTCTAAATATTGTATAATCATGATAGCTGCCCGTTGAAAAATGATTATTGAAAGGACTAAAAATTGTCGAAACCGGTTGTAGCCCTGATAGGCCGGCAAAATGCCGGGAAGTCCACTCTTTTAAACCGTATTGCAGGCAAACAACTGGCTATTGTGGAGGATTTCCCGGGAACTACCCGCGACCGGATTCTGGCGGATGCAGTCTGGAACGGTGTGGATTTTACCATCATAGATACTGGAGGTTTGGAATTCACAGAGAACAACTCCATTGCCAGAGGTGTCCGTCAGCAGGCTGGGGCGGCTATCAATGAAGCGGATGTGATAATATTTCTGACCGATGTCAAACAAGGCCTATCAGCAGTTGACCTGGAAATTGCCAGCCTCTTACGCAAATCCGGCAAGCCGGTTATCCTGGCGGTAAACAAAGTGGATAATGCCCGCCTGGAGAGTGAAGTAGCTGATTTTTATCGATTGGGTTTTGGGGATCCGTTCTCCATCGCCAGCCATCACGGTCGGGGAGTGGCTGACCTGCTGGACAAAGTGGTGGAAACTTTTCCCCCTGAATTGCCGGGTACGGAAAAACCGGTTGAGGGCCTTAAAATAGCCATTGTCGGTCACCCTAACGTCGGAAAATCATTGTTATTGAACAGATTAGTGGGAAAAGAACGGTCTATTGTCAGTGATATTGCCGGCACTACCCGAGACGCCATTGATATCGGATTTGACTTTAATGGACAAAATATGGTACTTATTGATACTGCTGGTATCAGGCGGCGCGGTAAGGTTGAACAGGGTATAGAGTGGTACAGTGTTTTGCGTTCAATGCGCGCCATAGACCGGGCCGATATCGCTTTGCTGGTAGTTGATGCCACCGAGGCGCTTACCGCCCAGGATGCACATATTGGAGGATATATCGAAAAAGCCGCAAAAGGCGTCATAATTCTGGTCAACAAATGGGATCTGGTGACTGAAAAAAACAAAACCACGTATACTGATTATATACGCGAGAAGCTCAAGTTTATAGGTTATGCACCCTTATTGTTTATTTCAGCCAAAACAGGGCAGGGAGTCAGCAAGATAATGCCTTTAGTCCTTCAGCTAGCCCAGGAAAGGGGTATCAGGATACCCGATGAAGAGGTCAACAGTCTGGTCATGCAGGCGGTTACCAGCCATAATTTGCCTCACCAGGGTCAGAAAATTCTCAAAGTTTATTCCGCACGTCAGAGTTCCATCAATCCTCCCACCTTTACTATTGAAGTTAATGATTCCCGACTTATTCACTTTTCCTACCAGCGTTTTCTGGAAAACCGTTTGCGTGAAGTCTACAAATTCGTAGGGACACCCATACGGCTCGTATTTAAGGCGAAGGGATAAAGAATGCTGTATTTTAATTTTTTGGCCGTTATTATGATTGGTTATGTGCTCGGTTCCATCCCCTTCGGTTTGATTGTAAGCCGCTACCTTGCAAATAAAGACTTACGCCAGTTTGGCAGCGGTAAAATCGGGGCCACCAATGTGCTGCGTACTGCGGGGAAAAAAGCAGCCGCTCTGTCAGTGATCTGCGATGTTTTAAAGGGATTTATTCCGGTTATGCTGGCCGGTTATATTTTTGGGGACGAGCTGCTGGTAGTGGGCAGTGTGGGTATTGGCGCCGATCTGGCACAGGTATTTGCCGGCCTGGCGGCTATCGCTGGACATAACTGGTCGGTCTTTCTTAAATTCAAGGGAGGCCGGGGCGTAGCCACTTTTTTTGGCGGCTTGCTGGCCATCTGTCCGCCGGCTGCCATAATCGGAGGCGAAGCCCTGCTGGTTGCTGCCGGACTTACTCGTTTTGCTTCATTCGGCTCAATTATCGGCGTAGTAACCGCGTATGTGGTCATGGTTCCGTTGACCGTAGTATATCATTTCCCGCTGGCTTACCTGGCATATACTCTGATTGGTTCAATAACTATCGTTATCATGCATAAGGATAATATTGCCCGCCTGGTATCCGGCACCGAACGCAAGATAGGCGAAAAAGCCAGACAAGTGCCCTCTCCGGAAACCGGGACATAAGATGCCCAAAGTTACAATTGTGGGCACTACTTCATGGGGCATGACACTGGGCATTATCCTGGCAGCCAAAGGGCACAGAGTCAGCTTGCTGGCCCGCACCGAGAAAGAAGCCAATGACCTCCAGAGCACCGGATTAAGGTCCAGCAATTACCCGATTAATGATATTTCCACCAAACTCAAGGTTACCCAGGATCCCTCCGAAGCTCTGGCTGATTCTAAGGCTGTGATCCTGGCTGTTCCCTCTCAAACCATGCGCGCCAATGTCCAGGTTATCAAGCCTTACATTACTCCTTCCATGCTGATTGCCAGTGCCGCCAAAGGCCTGGAAATGGGCACCAGGAAACGCATGTCGCAGGTTATCGGTGAAGAAATAGACCGCCGCTTAAAAACCAACATCTGTGTTTTATCCGGCCCTAACCTGGCCAGAGAAATATTGATGGGTCTTCCGGCCGCTACAGTCGTGGCATCTGAGAACAAAGACGTTAGCCGGGGAATTCAGAGGCTCTTAACCACTCCAAAACTGTGTGTTTTTACACATAATGATGTCATCGGGGTTGAACTGGGGGGGGCCCTTAAAAACATCATTGCCCTGGGAGCAGGGATTGCCGATGGACTGGGTTATGGCGATAATGCCAAAGCTGCCTATATGACTCGCGGTTTAACCGAAATAACCGCCCTGGGAACTGCGATGGGGGCTCATCCTTTGACATTTTCCGGGTTGGCCGGACTGGGCGATGTGATAGCCACCTGCGCCAGCACTTTAAGCCGCAATCATTATATGGGGGTTGAACTGACCAAAAACCGGAGCGTGGAAGAAATAACAGCTTCCATGGATGGTATAGCCGAAGGAGTAACCACCACGCGGGTAGCCTGGGAGGTAGCCCAGGGTATGGGGTTGGAAATG
>DATIKD010000087.1:0-3319 GCA_035477965.1 Dehalococcoidales bacterium
TGAGACTTCGCGAGTATAATCAATTACCACAAACTCCTGCAATCTCTCGTGCGGCATATCTTTCCGTCTGGAAATGAACCGGCGGTACAGGTTGTTATCCGAAAGGCTGTAAAACAGGTCTTTCAGAAGCGATTCATCACTGATCTTGACCGGACGCAGGAAAATTTCCAGTCCGGTGCGAGTGGTGCGGTAAGTTTCCAGTTCCCTGGGGTACTCACCGGCTTTGCCGGCAATAAAAGCCTGGTCTTTATAGATCAGATTATGGGCTTTGGCTGACTGGAGCAGGTCACGGCGGAATTTGGGATGGGCAATACCGATCAGTTCCATGGCCCGTTCACGGATGTTTTTCCCGTGCAGGTAAGCCATGCCGTATTCAGTTACAACGTAGTGAATATCTCCGCGGTTAAGTGTTACGCCAGCCCCTTCGCTCAGGAAGGGGACGATTCTGGAGATGGTGCCGCCGGCGGCGGTGGATGGCAAAACCAGAACTGAACGCCCGCGTTTGGAGAGGACGGCGCCGCGCATAAAACTGGCCTGTCCGCCCATCCCGGAATAAAAAGTCTTTCCCAGGGATTCGGCGGTTGATTGTCCTGTCATGTCTACCTGCAGCGCGCTGTTGATGGCTACCAGCGATTCATGCCGGGCAATGACAAAAGGATTATTGGTGTAATCAATCGTCTTAAATTCGATCGACGGATTGTCATTGACATAATCATAGACATTTTTTTTCCCCATACAGAAAGAAGCCACCGTTTTACCAGTATCTATATTTTTTTGAGAATTATCGACAATCCCCATCTTGATCAACTCAATGATACCATTGCTGAGAAGTTCGGTATGAATTCCCAGGTGTTTTTTTCTGGCTAAACTACCTAAAATCGCATCCGGAATAGTGCCGTAGCCAATTTGCAGGGTATCCCCGTCCTGAACCAACCGGGCAACATAATTGCCGATAGCCTGTATCACCTCGGTGCGGGTGTCATCGCTATAACTGTATTCCAGCAGAGGTTCATCCCGCGGGACGATAAAATCCACCTCGCTGATGTGGATATAGCCGTCGCCGTGAGTGCGCGGCATTTCGCTATTAACCTGGGCCACTACCAGGGGGGCAACCTGTAAGGCGGCTTTGACAATATCCACGCTGACGCCAAGACTCAAGTAACCATGCTGGTCAGGCAAAGAAGTTTGAATCAGCGCTACATCAATGGGAATTACTTTTTTGGCAAACAAATTTGGCACTTCAGAAAGAAAAACCGGAGTGTAATCCGCCAGCCCCTCGTTGACTGCCTCACGCGTGCTGTTGCCGATAAAGAAAGAATTATGCCGGAAATTGGCCTTGAAACGTTCTTCAGTGTAAGGGGCCAGGCCCATGGACCAGATATGAATCACTTCAGTATCAAAAAAAGCTTTGGGGTACGATTCGGCATATTTTACCAGGGCGTTCACCAGATACTGAGGTTCTCCACAGGCTGAGGAAATGAATATCCGATCGCCGCGATGAATACGATTAAAAATCAGTTCTTCGCTGGCAAATTTTTCGGGGAACTTTTTTCTAAATTGTTCCAGAACCGTTGTTTTATCCGAATTATTCGTCTTGTTATCCCCCCATACTTTCGGTTTTATTGTACATCAGGTTTACACAAAAGTGAAAAACTATGCGCATGAGACCATCAAACAATCCGGCTGGACCGGGTGAACCAGCTGTCTGAAAACAGCCGGTTTTTCCGTGAACTCTGACATACCTTTCTACCAGCTGGCAACTTTTTCACACTTTCTTTCTCTGAAACCGCGCGTTGTTATATTCCATTTAGCGTAATGAAGAGCAACTTTCTCCGGCAGGGCAAGCCGACACCTCTGTATTTAACACCGGTGCCTGAATGACATAAAAGTCAGAGAATTACTTTTAACCGCAGGCGGTCCCACTCCTTCTCTTATCGCCATGATATAGTATACATGAAACTGGTGAAGAACTAATATTACAACCGGGCTGATTATGCCTAAAAACCTGTAAATACCAGATCTGGTGAGCTAAAATTCCTGGCGGCCTTCCAGAGCGCGGCTAAGGGTAATGTCATCGGCGTATTCGAGCTCAGTACCGAAGGGCAGGCCGCGTGCCAGGCGGGTTACTTTGATATTAAGGGGAGTGATAATGCGGTGCAGGTAGAGTGCGGTTTGTTCACCCTCCAGGTTGGTGTTGGTGGCCATTATAATCTCGGTTACAATTCCGCTTTTCAGCCGTTCCATTAATTCCAGGATGCGCAAATCATCAGGTTTAATGCCATCCGAAGGGGAGAGGGCTCCGTGCAGGACATGATAGAGCCCGTTAAATTTTCGGGTATGCTCCAGCGCCAGAATATCCTGAGGTTGTTCAACCACACAGATTTTGGTTTTATCTCTGGAATCTGAGCTGCAAATCCGGCAGATCAATGTCTCAGAAACGTTCAGGCAGACTGAACACAATTGAGTCTTTTGTTTCACCTGGAGTATGGCGTCTGCCAGAGATTGATTATCGCTATTACCCGAGCGTAAAAGATAAAAAGCGATACGCTGGGCACTCTTGGGCCCAATACCCGGCAGTTTATGCAATTCCTGAATCAGCCGGGTGACAGCTTCAGTGGTGGCGGAACTTTCCCTGCTCAAAATGGACTCCCTGTATTATTATCTGGTTCCCTCAAAAAATCCGAATCTAAAGTGGAGTTATTACATCAGGCCGGGTATTTTCATACCACCGGTTAAAACACTCATTTTTTGCGCAGCGGTTTCCTGGGATTTGGCGATGGCTTCAGAAACTGCGCTGAGAACCAAATCTTCAAGCATTTCGACGTCATCCGGAACTACCACTTCTTTGGCGATCTTGATGGATTGAATTTTTTGCTGACCGTCTACGATGACTTTAACCGCACCGCCTCCGGAGGTGATTTCAATTCTCATTTCGGCCAGTTCCTGCTGAATTTTGTTCATACGGGCTTGCAGTTGCTGAAGCATGTTCCTGTTCATTTTTCCTCCACACTGGTGATCTGGGCCCCCAGTTTGATAGCTGCTTTAGTCAAATGGTTGTTTTCCGCTTCACAAATACAGCGTATCTTGCAGGCACGTCCCAGAAAGTCACTGATAAATTTTTCGGCTTCTCTTTGGTTTTCGGGTTTTTGCATGGTATCCCGGTGAATCGGGTACTGAAAAGAAAGGACTATGGTATCATTATCAATTGCAATTGGTCGGATACTGCCGCTGCGCAGCAGAGCGATGGCATTGGATTTTTTCAGCGTGGCCGGCGCTTCTTCAATAAGCTGTTTCCAGTTGGTGCGCAGCCGCTCCAGTT
>DATIKD010000088.1:0-4228 GCA_035477965.1 Dehalococcoidales bacterium
GCCCGGTTATTTTTTTGTCCTGAACACTTGCGTATCTGTATCAAGAATCGTATTATGGTATAATAGAATATTATTATAATAGGTCTGTTTATTTTTTGCCCGCGTGGTAATATTTTCCAGTAAAAGATTTCTTTGAATAAAGGAGCAGTTAAAGGCCATGAATCATGCAAATGCGGCGATTGTCTGGTTCAATGAGGTAGGCAGGCAAGATTTGGCCTCCGTTGGTGGAAAGGGCGCCAATCTTGGAGAATTAACCCGAGCAAAAATTCCGGTACCCCCTGGATTTATAGTTACCGCTCAGGCATATTACGATTTTCTGGAGAAAACCGGCATTTCTTCCCAGATTAAACAGCTTCTGGATGGATTGGACTGCCATGACAGCAAGCAACTGCAAAAAGTGGCCAAAGAAATTCAGCAGGTTATTATAAAATCGGAAATGCCGCCCGAACTGGTGACCCAAATCAAGGAAGCCTATCGTAAGATGGGACAGGGTTTGGTTGCAGTGCGGTCTTCAGCCACGGCCGAAGATTTACCGGAAGCTTCTTTTGCCGGACAGCAAAGCACTTACCTCAACGTCCAGGGCGAAACGCATGTTGCAGAAGCCATCAAGTCCTGCTGGGCTTCACTTTTTAACGCCAGAGCCATTTTTTACCGCAGTGAGCAAAAATATGACCATTTTAAAGTTGGAATTGCAGTACCGGTGCAGAAAATGGTGCAGTCTCAGGCTTCCGGAGTGATGTTCACTCTGGAACCGGTTACTTCGAACAAAGATATTGTTACTATAGAGGCAGTATTGGGTTTGGGTGAAGCGATTGTTTCTGGCGAAGTCACTCCTGACCTGTTCATCATAGACAAAAAGACACGGAAAATTATCAGCAAGAAAATCAATACGCAGGAATGGCAATTGGTTAAAAACCCGAAGCGGGTAAAGGGTGAATCCAACATCAAAAAGACCATCCCCCAGAATCTGCAATCAGCCCCCAAAATCACAGACCAGGACGCCATCGAACTAGCTACCATCGGAATCAACATAGAGAATCACTATAATTTCCCGCAGGACATTGAATGGGCCAAAGAAGACGGGAAGTTGTATATAACCCAGACCAGGCCGGTTACAACCATTAAAACTGCTGCCCCGGTGCTAAAAGTAGATGTCAAACAAGCTAAAATAATTCTGCAAGGTTCACCTGCTAGCCCAGGTATGGCTGCCGGACCGGTGAGAGTTCTGGAAAATGCCACGCAAATCGATAAAATTTTAAAAGGTGATATCCTGGTGGCCGAAATGACTACACCGGATTTTGTTCCGGCTATGAAGCGGGCAGCCGCGATTCTCACTGACCAGGGAGGCCGCACTTCTCATGCGGCTATTGTCAGCCGAGAATTAGGTATTCCCTGCGTAGTGGGTGCAACTACCGCCACCAAATCTCTGAAAGAAGGACAAGTTGTAACTGTTGATGGCTCCAGCGGGCAGGTCTATGAAGGTGATGTAGTACCGGCTGCATCTAAAGTTCCGGCTAAACCCAAGCGCCAGAGCAAAATCAAGACTAAAACTAAAGTATATGTCAATCTGGCCCAGCCTGAACTGGCTGAGTCAATTGCCGCCCGCAATGTGGATGGAGTAGGACTGCTGCGGGCTGAATTTATTATGGGGCAAATCGCCGAGCATCCCCGCTATATGATTAACCAGGGACGGCAGAATGAATACACGGAGAAACTGTTTGAAGGCGTCAATACCATAGCCAAAGCCTTTTATCCGCGTCCGGTGGTTTACCGCGCGGCTGATTTTAAGACCAACGAATACCGCAATCTGAAGGGTGGGGCGGAAATTGAACTGGTTGAAGAAAATCCCATGCTTGGCTATCGCGGCGCAACTCGCTATGTCCAGGAACCGGATGTTTTTCAGCTTGAGATTGATGCTATTAAACGGGTACGCGAGAAGTATGATAACCTCTACGTGATGATTCCCTTTGTACGCACCCTTTACGGTATGGCCGATTGCCGCCAAATTTTATTCGAACAGGGACTGGTTGGATCCAAAAACTTTAAGCTGTGGATGATGGTGGAAGTTCCCTCCAATATCTTCCTGATGGATAAATTCATCGATGTTGGCATTGACGGCATTTCCATTGGTTCCAACGACCTGACTCAGCTTATTCTGGGTACTGACCGTGATAGTCAAAAACTCTCGCATATTTTCGACGAAAGAAACGAGGCCGTTATGATGGCCATTGAGAAGGCTGTTACCACGGCTAAAAGAAGAGGAATAACCTGTTCCATTTGCGGGCAGGCACCCTCTGTTTATCCGGAAATTACCGAAAAGCTGGTTAGTTGGGGAATAACTTCTGTTTCTGTCAGCCCGGACATGATTGATACTACCCGCGAAATTATCGCTAAAATCGAAGCTAAAAAATAAAGTCACCATGACCAACCAGCTTGAAAGGGTCCGTCTGACACTGGAAGAGCGAGAGGAACAACTTTCACGTTTCGCAGCCAGGAGCCGCCATTCCCGTGGGCGCCAGAGGCCGGAAGAGAGTTGCCCATTAAGGCTTGAATTCCAGCGGGACCGCGACCGGATTTTACACTGCAATTCATTCCGCAGATTGAAACATAAAACCCAGGTTTTCGTCGCTCCGGTAGGCGACCATTACGTGACCCGCCTGACGCATACCCTGGAAGTATCTCAGATTGCCCGTACAATCAGCCGGGCACTGAATTTGAATGAGGATTTAACTGAAGCTATCTCGCTGGCTCACGATCTTGGCCATACACCCTTCGGACATATAGGAGAGGAAGTCCTGAACGATCTTTCGCCTCGCGGTTTCCGCCATAACGAACAGAGCTTGCGAATCGTTGAGTTGCTGGAAAACAACGGGCGCGGCCTGAATTTGACCTGGGAAGTTCGGGATGGTATTCTAAATCATTCTAAAACCCGGGTTATCGAAATTATGGGTGAAAACTGGGGAAAATCCGGTTCATTGGAAGGAGAGGTTTGTAAAATATCGGATGCGGTAGCCTATATCAATCATGATATAGATGATGCCATCAGGGCCGGGATTATTACTGAAACTGATTTACCGGCTGAGGCCACAGCTTTGCTGGGACATTCTCGTTCCGAACGAATCAACAGCCTTGTGTCAGATATCGTGATCTCATCTTTTGAGCTCCGACTGCCTGCTGTCAGCAGCCAGCCGGCCGTCAAAATGAGCGATCCGGTGCGTGAGGCTGCCCGCCGGCTGCATGAATTTTTATATGAAAATGTTTACCAATACAGTTCCCAACAGCCGGATGCTGCGCAAGCCCGGCAGACGGTGAAATCGCTGTACCTGTATTTTAGCCGGCATGCTGAAAAACTACCGGTCGAATATAATGACCCCGAACGGCAGGTAGTTGACTATATCGCCAGCATGACTGATAATTATGCCCTGCGGGAAGCACGAACCCTGCACTTAATCTAACCCCTTTATGGGCGGAGTCCGGCTCTTTTTAATTTTGGAATCTCAGAGTATAATGTTAAATGCTATCTTTAACCTGCCTTGTCAGGGAGGGGTAGTGTCGCCTCTATTGGATAAACAATACCAGGAATGACATCCGGTAGTTTCTATTTTTGCCAATATGTGGTTTTTCAGGCGGTCCGTGCAGAATATGAGTGTTACTGACGAAATCAAACAAAAAGCGGATATCGTGGAACTGATCGGGAGCTATGTCCAGTTGACCAAATCAGGACGGACAATGCGAGCGCCCTGTCCTTTTCACAGCGAGAAGAAACCGTCATTTTTTGTGTATCCTGAACAACAGACCTGGCATTGTTTCGGAGCCTGCAACACCGGCGGGGACATATTTTCGTTTGTCATGAAGAAAGAGAGTTTGGAATTTGGAGATGCCCTGCGATTGCTGGCGGATAGATACGGTGTGATTATACCATCTCCGTCCAGAAGCACGTCTGAAGATCAGGCTCGTGAGAAAATTTTCCAGCTAAATCTGGCAGTCGCGCAGTATTACCATAACATATTCCTGAGTTCTCCGGCGGCGGAAAAAGCCAGGCGGTATCTGGAAGGGCGGGGTCTTAATGCCAAATCAATCACTGATTTTCAAATTGGATACAGCTTGCCGGGCTGGGAATCCCTAAAAACCTATTTATTGGAAAGAGGGCATTCGGAAACCGACCTTTTGGAAGCCGGACTGGTCATTCGGTCAGAAGAAAGCAACCGCACCCACGATCGCTTTCGTG
>DATIKD010000089.1:0-8009 GCA_035477965.1 Dehalococcoidales bacterium
ACAATGGCTCTGGAGCTTTCAGTCCGGGCAATTTCGCCAATGCTACCATCGGACGGGCCCTGGGTCTATTCGTTAAGAATATCGGCGGTGTACGTAAAGGCATCGAAGATATGGGTGTAATGGGCAACCCTATGAAATACACCATGGTTATTGCCGAGAATGAAGAAGAAAGTCTTTGGGAACCTTTGCATGTTGAACTGGGTTACAAAAAGGAAGATAGCACCATTTGCCTGTCTTTTCCACAGTCATTTTTACAGCATGTCCCGGCCCAAACCGATGCTGCTGGTATAATAAAGTCAATCATGAATAATATGCCACGGGCCATGCGTTATACGACTGTTATTAATCCTGCTTACGCTAAAACTCTGGCGCGTGAAGGGTTCAGTAAAGAGAAGATTAAAAGATATATCGCTGAAAACAAGTTGGTGCCGGCCTCCCAGGCCATGCGTGCCAATCTGGTCATCCCTGATCCGGAAAAGCCAAAGACTGCCCAGGATGACTCGGTTATGGTACCGGCGATTTCAGACTACCGTTTTATCCGCCTTATCGTGGCTGGGGGACCGGGGGCCTTCATTGCCAATATTTTGGGTGGGGGGCCCACACCGGGCCAGAAAGAAATTCAAAAAATTGAATTACCCAGGAACTGGGATGCGCTCGTATCCAGATATAAAAATGTGGTCCCGACATATGCCAAATATTAGACCTGATTAAGTTGGTGGTGGTCATTCCCTCGAAAATAAGTTACTCCGAAAATATATTATTTTCGTTCTTCGTGGTGCCCCTCGCAAGGGGCATGAAGGATTCCCTCGAAAATAAGGTTGTCATCCTGGAGTCCCGATGCTCCTGTACTACTCATCGGGGCGAAGGACCTGACGGGGACGGGGACTCAATAACTGGGGCTAATTTGACACGAACGCAGGAAGGGAACGGATTACCGCCCCTCATCCAGATCCTTCAGCCTCGCCATTCGAGGCTTCCAGGATGACAACGAAAGGGAAGTCTGGTTGCTTCGGTCTCGCCTTTCAAGGCCTCCGGCATCACAGGAAAGGGGCACCCGGCATGACGCAAAGAAAAAACACTATGACAGTAAAAAAAGACGAGCATTTCGCAAACCCTGCGGCACGACCGGAGAGTTGTACCTGCTTCCGGCTTGATTTTTTTCTCCGGCCTGCCTAAAGTGGGTATCGAGCTGGTTTTTATTTTTGATGTGCGAGCCGGATTATGACTGAACCGTTAATCAACCTGCTGGACCTGGACTATGCCGGATTGAAAGCTTTTCTGGCCGGGTTGGGACAAAAAGCCTACCGGGCTGACCAGCTTTTACACTGGATCTATGCCCGCCTGGCTGGCTCATTTGAGGAAATGAGCGACCTGCCGGCTGACTTGCGCCAGAAGCTGTCCGGCTCCGCCCGTATCTGCACTTTTGGGGTGCTGGATGAAATCACCACTGCTGACGGTCTCACTCGCAAGACCCTTTTCCGGCTGGCTGACGGCCAGACTATTGAATCCACCCTGATGTTTTATGAGAACACCGGCTCCGGGCGGGAGCGCCGCACAGTCTGCGTTTCAACCCAGGCCGGCTGCGCTCTGGGCTGCCTGTTTTGCGCCACCGGACAGCAGGGTTTCGTGCGCAATCTGAGTCCCGGTGAAATTATCGAGCAGATCCTTTATTATGCCCGCCAAATTGCTCGTCAGACCGCCGCCGGAGGGCCGGATATTGAGCGTAAACCCATTACTAATGTGGTACTGATGGGCATGGGCGAGCCCCTGGCCAATTACGATAATGTGCGCAAAGCGGTGGAAATGCTTAACTTCAAGCGCGGTCTGCAGATGGGTGCCCGCCAGATTACTCTCTCCACTGTCGGCCTGGTGCCCATGATTGAGCGCCTGACGGCTGAGAAGTGGCCAGTGGAACTGGCCGTCTCCCTGCACGCTCCCACTGATACTCTGAGAGACCGCCTGATGCCCGTTAACCGCACCTATCCCCTGAGCCGTTTGATACCGGCCTGCCGCGCCTATCTTGAAGAAACCGGACGCCGCCCCACCTTTGAATATGCCCTGTTTCAGGGTATCAACGATTCAGAGGAGGCCGCCCGCCAGTTGGGCAGCCTGCTGAGGGGGTTCAACTGTTCGGTCAATTTGATCGTGGGAAACACCACCGCCGGCTGTGAATTCCGCTCGTCTACGCTGTTTCAAGCCCAGGCTTTCCAGAAACATTTGTTTGCCGCCGGCGTTTTCAATACCATCCGCGTCTCGCGCGGCACAGAAATAGAAGCCGGCTGTGGCCAGCTCCGCAGTCGCAACCTGCCTTAGTTGTGCGGAACACCCCTAATAGGTCAGGCCTTGTAAAGAGAGGTAGAGTTCTTCGTAGCGGCGGGCGGAGGCTTGCCAGGAAAAATCCAGCCGGCTGAGCCTCTCAGCGGCGGTCCTCCAGCGCTTCCGGTTACCCGTGTAGTTGTCCAGCGCTTTCTGCAAAGTCCGGTATAGAGCTTCCCCTGTATACTCATGAAAGACAAATCCATTGCCTTCTGATAGATCCCCATTAAACTCCGGCACGCTATCCACCAGCCCGCCGGTATGGCGCACCACGGGAACGGCCCCATAGCGCATGGCAATCATTTGCCCCAGGCCGCAGGGCTCGAACAGAGAAGGCATTAAAAAGAGGTCGCAGCCGGCATATATACGGTGCGCCAGCGGCTCCTCATAAGCCAGATTAGCGGCCATCCGGCTTGGATGCCGCTCAACCACCCGGCGCAAAGCCTGCTGATAGTCCTCGCGGCCTATACCCTGAATCACCAACTGCACCGGGCTGTGCGACAGAAACTTGTCCAGCCCTGGCAGTAATATGTCCAGCCCTTTCTGTTCATCCAAACGCTGTACCATCCCGATCAAGGGTATATCCGGGTTGACCGGAAGGCGGCAGGCTTTTTGCAGCTCCATTTTACAACCCACTTTCAGATCCAGACTGTCGGGCCCGTAATGCGTCTCCAGGTAGGGGTCTGTCAAGGGGTCCCACACTTCAAAGTCGATTCCGTTCAATATTCCCCACAGATCATCTCCCCGGAAGCGCAGAAGGTTGTCCAGCCCACAGCCGTGCTCAGGGGTGGTAATTTCACGGGCATAAGTAGGGCTGACAGTATTCACCCGGCCGGCCCGGGCAATCCCCTGAGCCATAAAACGCAGCGGCCAGTCTGCAGTTTCGGACGGGTCTTCCGCCAGCCGCGCTTTCAACTCGGACTGAATGACAGGATGCTTGTCATAATACCCCTGGAAATACAGGTTGTGGATTGTCAAAAGCGAGTGGTAGCTTATGCCCGCTTTTCCGATCAAAGCCGGGACCAGGGCAGTCATCCAGTCATGACAGTGAATAATCTGGGGCTGCCACTTCAGGTGGGGCAGGAGCTCGCTTACCGCCCTGGAGAAAAAGTAAAAACGCTCCAGATCATTGACATAAACCTCGCTGGTGTTAAAAATGGAGTTATTTTCCAGGGTATAGACCGGCACCTCGCCCACCCGCCCGAGATTTAGATTGACCTTCTCGGGCCTGGACAGGACGTGCAACATGAAACCTCTTATCTCATTTTTCAGGGCGTAGCGTTCGCCGATGCCGTTGTACTGCGGTACTAAAAGGCGCACATCGTGCCCCAACCGGATGAGGGCTTTGGGCAGAGCGCCGGCCACATCGGCCAGGCCGCCTACTTTGGCCAGGGGCACCGCTTCGGAAGCGATAAAGAGGATATTCATTATATATATAGTACCGGGCCGGCCGGCCGGTTACAAGATTGAGGCTTTTTTTTGGTCGGAGCGAAGAATACGGAGTGGATGGGCTTTAACGAGCCCTGAATGCAGACGATTCCACCCCGCCGCCGGATCCTTCAGCCTCGCCGTTCGAGGCTTCCAGGATGAAAACGACGGAGGGAATCCAGATGCTTCAGCCTCGCCTTTCGAGTCCTCCAACAAGACAACAAAAAGGGACTCCAGCTACCTACTGGAGCTCCAACCCGACAAATAAAAGGCGAATCCTATCCCAGAGTGGTCTTGCTGGAATTTTGTCAATATCAGGTGTGGGAAAATGAGCAAATTACAAGGATGCCCAGCTTCCAAAAAGCCTGAAAAATAATCTCCGGATTACCTGATTTGACAAAACAATATATTATTGCGTACAATAAAAAAACTTAGAGCAGACCCAACGGTGTGTCGGGCCCTCAAGCAGCTGGATTTAAAATCCGCAGGACTAAGTAATTAGCCTGCGGATTTTTTTATACCCAAAACCGGACGCAGGCAGTCTTGAACAGGAGAAAAAGTAATGGCCACGTCACCCCACCTACCTGAATCAGGTTCAGGCGTACTGAGAGGATTGAGCGAATCTGAAGCCGCCCGGCGATTGAAGGAGGACGGTTATAATGAAATGCCTTCAGCCGGTAATAAAAACGTCCTGAGAATTGCCTTCGAAGTAATCAAAGAACCCATGTTCCTGCTGTTAATAGCCTGCGGCATCATTTACATGGTGCTGGGAGATATTCAGGAAGCCCTTATCCTTTTGTTTTTTGTCTTTGTTATCATCGGCATCACTTTCTACCAGGAACGCAAAACAGAACGCACCCTGGAGGCCTTGCGCGACCTCTCCTCCCCGCGGGCGCTGGTTATTCGTGACGGCACAGAAAGGAGAATCGCCGGGCGAGAGGTGGTACGCGGCGACCTGCTGGTTTTGAACGAAGGCGACCGTATTCCGGCTGACGCTGTGGTGGTTTCCAGCGCGGATTTTGCCGTGGATGAATCTCTGCTGACCGGTGAGTCAGTTCCGGTCCGGAAATCAGCCGGTGACCCTGAACAGGATTTCTTCCGCCCGGGAGGCGATGATTTGCCTTTTGTCTATTCCGGCACCCTGGCGGTCAAAGGACAAGCAAAAGCGCTGGTCAGACACACCGGCTCACAGACAGAAATGGGCAAAATCGGAAAGTCTTTAAAAGAGGTTAGTATCCAACCTACTCCGTTGCAGAAAGAGACCCGCCGGCTAGTTAAAAACATCGCTATTGTCGGCGCAGGTATCAGCCTGTTAATCGTGATTATCTACGGTCTTACCCGCGGCGACTGGCTGAACGGCTTTTTGGCCGGATTAACCCTGGGTATGGCCATATTGCCGGAAGAATTTCCGGTGGTTTTAACCATTTTCCTGGCCCTGGGCGCCTGGCGAATCGCCCAACAGCAAGTTTTAACCCGCCGCGCTCCAGTGATCGAAACGATGGGAGCCACCACCGTTCTGTGCGTGGATAAAACCGGAACGCTGACTATGAACCGGATGGCGGTTGCCAGAGCGTACGTCAACGGCCGCTTTTTGGATGTCACGGAGAATTCTCCGGTCCAGCTGGATGAACATTTTCATGAACTAATAGAGTACAGCATTTTAGCCAGCGAGATTAACGCTACCGATCCGATGGAAAAGGCTTTTAAAGATTTCGGCCAAAAATACCTGAAGCAAACTGAACACCTCCATGGTGATTGGGAATTGGTGGGGGATTACGACCTGACCCGAGAGTTCCTGGCCTTGTCACATATCTGGAAATCACCTTCCCGCAGTGAATATGTTATCGCCTCCAAAGGTGCACCGGAAGCCATCGCTGATCTCTGTCATTTCAACCGGCCGCAAATGGATGAGCTGGCGGCCAACGTTTTAGTCCTGGCCAACCAGGGTTTGCGAGTTTTAGGCGTAGCGAAAGCTACTTTCAAACAAGCTGACCTTCCAGAATCTCAGCACAGTTTTGATTTCAAATTTATCGGACTGGTGGGACTGGCCGACCCGGTCCGCGCCGGTGTTCCGGCGGCTATCCAGGAATGCCATGCAGCCGGCATTAGAGTTTGTATGATTACCGGCGACTACCCAGCAACCGCCCAGGCAATCGGCCGCCAGGTGGGATTGACTAATACTGAAAATTTCCTTACCGGCCCGCAAATTGAAAAAATGAATGAAGTTGAATTGCAGGATGCACTGCGCACAAACAATATCTTTGCACGGGTGATGCCTGAACACAAACTCCGAATCGTCAACGCCCTGCAAGCTAACGGGGAAATTACTGCCATGACCGGAGACGGGGTCAATGACGCTCCGGCTTTGAAATCAGCCAATATCGGTATCGCCATGGGCGGGCGCGGTACGGATGTTGCCCGTGAAGCCGCCTCTCTGGTATTACTGGATGATGATTTCTCCTCTATCGTCAAAGCCAACCGGCTGGGCCGCCGCATTTTTGATAACCTGCGCAAAGCCATGGCTTATATTTTTGCGGTCCATGTACCGGTGGTGGGGATGTCATTTCTGCCGGTGGTATTGCAGCAGCCTTTGCTCCTTTTTCCGGTGCATATAGTCTTTTTGGAGCTGATAATCGACCCTGCCTGTACCCTGGTTTTTGAGGCTGAACGAGCCGAAAAGAATGTCATGAAAAGGCCTCCGCATGATCCCAGGCAGTCTCTATTCAACCGGAATACGTTGGGAATCAGCCTCTTACAGGGATTGGTGGTACTGCTGGTGACTTTCGCGATTTACTGGTATGCCATGGCTGTCTGGAGGTTGCCCGAAAACGAACTGCGGGCCTTAACCTATATCACTCTGATTTTTTCCAACCTTTTCCTGATAATGTCCAACCGTTCCTGGACCCAATCCATATTTACCACCATCAGAAACCGGAACCGGGCACTGAACTGGGTGGTGTCCTTTGCCCTGGTTTTCATGGTGCTGGTATTGACCGTCCCTGATTTAAGAGACTTGTTCAAATTCAGCACTCTCAGTATGGCTGAAGTAGCGCTGGGATTGGGAGGCTCCGCTTTAAGCGTCGCCTGGTTCGAAATATATAAAGTGGTTAAAAACCGGGGGAATTGAAGACGTTTTAGAGGAAACTTATAAATGCCACTGATGGTTTATGAGAAAATACCTGATTTCAGGTCAGATTCCATAGGAAAGGCCAACCACTAACAGCAGCGAATTCCAGGCCACAATGCAGATATAAACCAGCAAAAAAGCGGAAGATGCCCAAAACGACAGGCGGGGAGACCGGCGGTAAATGTCCCACAGGATAACTACCGCTATCAGCACACCCAGGCTCTTCAGCCATATCAAACTGTGCGTGCCGGCAATGCTGACCAGAAAGGGATTACCTTCAAAAGCTATCCCTTTCTGAATCAGAATATTGGTCAAAAAACCGTCCGCCATTACCATGATTACCAAAATAACCAGGATAATTTTAAGGCCGGCTTTGCTGTGGACCAGTGAGGGTCTTTCTATTTTATTATCCTCGAAATTTCTTTGAAATTAGGATTTTCAGACGTTCTTAGCAATTCAAACAGCACCATTTCAACGCTGGTTAATCTGGCGCCCTCTTCCTGCAAACGGGATAAAGCGATATCTCTATTCCTGGCGGTGCGGGATGAAACTACATCTGCCACAATCTGCACTTTATAACGCTCTCCCAATAATTCCAGGGCAGTTTGGTAAACGCAAATATGCGCTTCAATACCGCAAATCAGGACCTGGCGGCGGTCCAATTTTTTTAGAGTATCCGCAAATCCCTGGTCCTGTGAACAACTGAAACAGAATTTGGGCAGGGGCGGAACATCCGGCAGAAGCTGGGCCAATTCCGGTTGAGTAGGACCCAGCCCGCGGGGGTTCTGTTCCGTCACAATTACCGGCACTCCCAGCAGTCGGATGCCCTTTATTAACTTCTGGGCGTTCTCCAACAACGCTTCTTTTTCATGCATAACATTTAAGAGCTTGCCCTGGATATCGATTACTACCAGAACAGTTGAATCCACTTTAAGCATAAATTTTCCCCCTTTTATTTTTGAATCATGGCCATTGTTGAACCGCCGGTAACCGATGTATTGGTGAATACCGGATTGCCGGAGAAATATAACCTGGATTTATTACGTAAATCCACATCAAACTGGCCGCTGACATTAAGAGTGGCTTTTGAGGCTCCGTCAAGCCTGATGTGAGCCCGATCCACAAAATACTGATTCAT
>DATIKD010000090.1:0-14645 GCA_035477965.1 Dehalococcoidales bacterium
ATTGTGAGTGCCCATATCATTACTTATACTGTTATTCACAAAGTGGTGCGACAGACTTCAGTGTCTTCTTTTGAGCCTGATATTTCGCGGAATAGCTCAATAATAGTACCTGAACTGTTCACTCACCAAACAGGAAAAGAATGAGGTAAGCCTTCAGTTTGTCAAATAACATGCCGACAGAAAACGGGCAACCGGTTAACAGTCCAAAGGACCGGGGCAAGCCAAATTTAGCGATGCTGTTAATCATCTTTATTGTGATTGCGGTGATCGGAACCGGCGGTTTTTTGTTTTTTAGTGCACAAAAAGAAGCTGAAAGGCAATCCGTCGAAACTGAATTGCAGTCTATCGCCCAACTGAAAGCCGGCCAAATTGAGCAGTGGCGGGCTGAAAGGCTGGGAAACGCCAGGGCAAGTGCAAAGAGCCAGTATTTTGTGTTAAACGCGCAACGACTGATACAAAACCCGGATGACCCGGCTCTAAATGCCGAAATCATCCGGGAAATGGCCGGAATGGCTCTCAATTACCCTTATAAGGACCTGCTGCTGGTCAATTCCAGCGGTAAGGTACTGGCAAGCCTTAAAAGCCATCCAACTCTTTTACCCGAAGTCTACCGGACCCAGCTTGCGGTCGCCCTGAGCGAAAACCAGCCTGCCTGGGTGGACTTCCATATTTCAAGCATAGGTCAAGAGCCGGAACTGGGGTTGATTGCTCCGCTGGCGGTGGAAAATTCGGCCAGCCAGCGGAATACAGGGGCCATTATATTCATGATTGATCCGGCCTTTTATCTTTATCCAGCTCTGCAAAAATGGCCGGACGACGGTAATTCCGCCGAAGCAATGCTGATCGAAAAGCGAGAAACGGAAGTAAAATATCTGAATGCTTTGCGCTTCAAACAGGGCGCGGTCGTAAGTCTGGCCGCTGTGCCGGTAGAAAGCGAAAAGGAATTAGTGGCAGCTATCAGAGGAACCCGGGGAGTAGTTACGGGGGCGGACTATCGGGGAGTGGAATCTCTGGCTGTTTTTGAAAGGATTGCGGACTCCGACTGGTATGTAGTGGCGAAAATCGATGAAAGTGAAATCTACTCCGGGTGGAACATCCATCTCACGCTGGTGATCGTCATGACGCTAATACTGTTAACCCTGTTGATGGCCATCGCAGTGTATGCCTGGCAAAAGCGTCAGCAGAGGGCATTTGAGTCCTTATCGCAGAAAAATTCAGAGCACCTGTCACTGCTGAAGCAGTTCGAAAATATCGTGAAATACGCCAATGATATTATTCTCATAACTGATGCCCAGAGGAAAATTGTACAGGTTAATGAGCGGGCGCTAGAGGCCTACGGCTATTCGCAGGTCGAAATCACCGGCATGGACCTGATTTCGCTGGTTCCGGAAAACGAAATGTCCACTTTTGAAAGTATTTTAAATATCATCCGGGATAAAGGCGCCGTGACCACCGATATGAAGCATAGACGACGGGACGGTTCGGCTTTTCCGGTTGAACTGAGTGCGCGGGTTTTTAAAATCGATGAACGTCCCTATCTACAAGCCATAATCCGCGATATATCAGAAAGGAAGATCAAGGAAGAAGAAATTCGCCAGCTCAACGCTTCACTCGAAGCCCGCAAGGAAGACCGTACGGCCGAACTTGAGCACGTTAATAAAGAGTTGGAGGCTTTAGCCTATTCTGTTTCACATGACCTGCGGGCTCCACTGCGTGACATTGTTAGTTTGAGCCAAAACCTGGAAGAAGAGAGCAAAGATAAACTGAGTCCCAAAGGCCTCAGTCTACTGGCCCGCATTCGCTCTGAAGCCAAACGCATGGGACAGTTATTCGATGATATTCTGAAATTTTCACGTGATACTCGGGGCGAACTAAAGGTTGAAGAGACTGATATTTCCGCTCTGGTGGGTATTATTTCCGCGCGTCTCCAGCAGTCCAGGCCTGACCGCTCGATCAAATTTGTTACCCAGGAGGGACTGAAAGCCCAGTGTGACCGGCGGTTGATCGAAGTTGCTTTAACCAACCTTTTGGATAACGCCGTTAAGTTTACGGCCAAAAACGAAAAGACTCTAATCCTGGTTGGGAAAATCCAGCAGCAGGGGAAGGAAGTGTTCTTCGTCCGTGATAACGGTGTGGGTTTCGATATGGCCTTTGCCTCCAAGCTTTTTAAAGTATTTCAACGATTGCATAATGACTCAGATTATCCCGGTACGGGAACAGGACTGGCCATAGTTCAGAAGATAATCAACCGGCATGGAGGTCGGATCTGGGTTGAATCAAGGCCGGATCAAGGAGCTACTTTCTATTTCACATTGAAAGACCGCTAGCCGGATCGGGAGATTATTCATTAACCGGCGTTAAGTATTATTCAAGGTATACAGGAGCAGATTCCAAATTGGTAGTGAAGTCGCCACAATCATATAAATCTCGCGGCGGTATCGGAAGCGACACCCGATTCACCTGCCTGTGGGTGATTATTGTGATAGTTATCCTGGTGCTGATCGGAATAGGCGGATATCTGTATTATGATTCGCATAACACGGCCGAAAAGGAGTCCGTAAAGAAAGAACTGGAGATTGTGGCCCGTAATAAATCCAGCCAGATATCCCAATGGCGTACGGAACGGACCGCCGATGCCCAGGCAGTTATGAATAGTCCTCTGTTTGCCCGGGCGTTTAATGAACTAATGCAATCACCGGGTGACTCCAGTCTGATTGGTGAGCTCAGGCAGGAATTGGCCGGGATTGGAGAGGACTACCCGTACCAGGATGTTTTACTGGTTGACCGCAACGGGAAGGTAATCCTCAGCGCCAATCACGCCCGCCAAAAGCTACCGGATGTAATCAATCAGGCAATGCCATCTGCCCTGTATGAAAAGCATCCTGACTGGGTGGATTTTTACTTATCCTCTGAAACCGGCGCCCCGGAACTGGCACTGATCGCACCGCTGGATACTTCAAGCGGAAATAAACAGGTTGCGGGGGCTGTAGTTTTCATTATTGATCCATCCGTTTTCCTCTATCCGGCAGTTCAACAATGGCCTGCGACCACTTATCCTACTGAAACAGTGCTGGTGAAACAGGAAGGGGACCAGGTGCTTTTGTTAAGTAATCTGCAGTTTCAAAATCAGTCGTCCCTGAAAGTGAGCATTCCTCTGAGCCAGCAAGATTTGCCGGAGGTGATGGCAGTCAAAGGGATAGAGGGTACTTTTAGCGGCCTTGATCAGGATGGGCGTAAAATTTTAGCATTTCATTTACAGGTCCCCGGCTCACCCTGGTTTATGGCTACAAAAATTGCTGAATCTGAAATCATCTCTCGCACCGATACCCGGATGATACTGGTTGTTACCCTCAGCATGGCTTTTATGGTTTTATTAGCCGGTGCCGCCGGTTTTCTCTGGCAAAGAAAGCAGAGGAAGAGATTTCAAGCTGTTTTTAAAGAAAACAATGAAAACAAAACATTGCTTAATCAGTTTGAAAATATGGTCAGGTATGCCAATGACAGTAACCTGATTTGCGACGAGAAGGACCTGATTTTACAGGCCAATGACCGGTCTCTGGAGACCTTCGGCTATTCTCAGGACGCGATGGTTGGTATGAATTTGATAAACCTGATCAGTGAGAAAGAGTCTGCCGGATTCCTCCAGAAACTGGAGTTGGGAAAGAGTGAGGGCTCCTTCACTGCCGAAATTGAATGTCAGCGTCAAAACGGTACGGTATTTCCGGCTGATATCAGTGCCAGAGTTTTCAATCTGGAAGACTCGTTGTTCCTGCAGGCTATTATCCGTGATATTTCGGAAAGGAAAGCGCGCGAAGAGGAAATCAACCGGTTAAATACTTCACTGGAAGCACGTGTTCAGTCCCGTACCGTGGAACTTGAGAGATCGAACCGGGAATTGGAATCTTTTGTTTATGCGGTCTCTCATGATTTACGGGCACCCTTACGCGGAATCACCAACTGGAGCCAGGTACTGGCCGAAGAACATAAGCAATCTCTGGGTGAAAAAGGCCTGCAAATTGTTTCCAGCATACTGGCAGAGACCCAACGGATGGGGCAACTTATTGAAGACTTATTGAAATTCTCACGGGATACGCGCGGTGAATTGAGAATTGAACAGGTTGACCTGACGGCCCTGGTCCAGAGAGTTGCAGCCCGTTGTCAGTCAGCTAGCTTAAAAAAGCCAGTGCAATTTGTTATCCAAAAACAACTAACGGCCAGGTGTGACAGTCACCTGATGGAAATAGCGATTACTAACCTGATTGACAATGCGGTTAAATTCACCGCCAGGACTGATCAGCCCCTGATTCTTTTTGGCGAAATTTATCAGAACGGTCAAAGAGTTTTTTTCGTGCGCGACAACGGAGTGGGGTTTGATATGGCTTATGCGGACAGATTGTTTAAAGTTTTCCAGCGTTTGCATAAACCTTCTGAATTTCCGGGGACAGGCATTGGTTTAGCAACTGTCCAAAGGATCATTAACCGTCATGGAGGCAGGATTTGGACGGAGTCATATGTGGATAAAGGGGCTACGTTTTACTTCACACTCGAGGAGTCAGAATGAAGACCGCTATATTTTCATGGATCAAAAATGGTTTGCTCCTGAGAGAAATGACTTCAGTCACGCGAAAGGATAATTTCTTTTCTAATCACATGATAGTTGCCACAGAAGAAAGAAGGATTTCTGCCGGCTGTACTGGGAGGAAGATTGTTAAAGCCCGTGATCCTGCCAGCCGTCTGGGGTATGCAGCCCGAGGTAGGGATTTGTCCGGCAGCAGGTCTCCGGCAGGAAATCTGAGAGTAAAAGCCAGAAAAATAAACCAATGCCATGATAATTTGGCGGGAAGTCAGTAATGGAAAACAGAAAGAAATTGAACTTATTGATGGTAGAAGACTCCGAGATAGATGCCTATTTCAATGTTCGGACACTGGAAAAGGCCGGATTTGAAATCGTTTCAGGCCTGGTGACCAGCGCCCAGGAGATGAAAGCTGCTTTGGCCCGAGCGAATTATGACCTGGTAATCGCTGACCATAATTTACCTCAATTTGATTCATTTTCGGCTCTGGAGCTATATAAAACCAATCATCTGGACATACCTTTTATCGTAGTTTCAGGGACTATTGGAGAAGAAATGGCGGTAGAGCTAATGAAAAAAGGAGCCCACGACTATGTGATGAAGAACAATCTGTCGCGGTTGGCTCCGGTGGTTGAGCGTGAGTTACGGGATGCCGAGATCCGTCGAGAGCGCCGAAAAGCGGACGCCAAATTGAAGATCAGCGAAGAGAGATTCAGACAGGTGGCAGAAGTGGCCGGCGAAATGATCTGGGAAGCGGACGCCGGTATGAAATACCTGTATGTGAATCCTGTAGCCCTGGAACTGACTGGCTACAGCCCTGAAGAATTGGTGGGGCAGCGTTTTATTTATGATTTGTTTCCCGAGGAAGTCCGGCAGGGATACAGGGCCGCTTTATCTGAGTATTTTGAATCCAGGCAACCCATCAAAAATTTTACCAGTACCAGGGTTCGCAAGGACGGGCGCATGATCATCCTGGAAACCTCGGCGGCTCCGGTTGTGGACGCCTGGGGAAAACTGCTCGGATACCGGGGAATTGATAATAACATTACCGAACAAACTCACATGGCGGCTGAAATCAGTGAATTATATCAAAAAGAAAAAAGCCAGCGACAGAAACTGCAGGAAGAAGCCGAAGTCAAAAATTTGTTTATCAACGTTTTAGCGCATGAACTAAAAAATCCGTTGAGTGCAATTATGGCCTCCAGTGAAATTCTGCAGGAAAATACGGGAGTCGATTCGACGGTCAAAGTCAAGCTGGCTTCAAATATCCTCAACAGTTCAAGGATCTTGTCCAGCCGGCTGGAAGAACTATTGGATCTGGCCCGTTATTCCAAAGGCACAGTGGTTTTAAAAAGGCAGAATACTAATATGACCGATTATTTACATCAGGTGGCAGGACGCTTTATGCCTGCCTTGCTACCTCGCCGGCAGTCTCTTAAACTGGATATTTCTGCGGATACAGGTTCTTCTTTTATTGATGAATCTCGCATGGAGCAGGTAATAATCAATTTACTCTCTAATAGTTCAAAATACAGCCCGGAAAACAGCGAAATCACCATGAAGGCCGGGCGGAATGAACAGGGGATTTATTTTGAGGTTATAGACTATGGTATAGGTATTGCCCCGGAAGAACAGAGCCTTTTATTCCAGCCGTACTACCGTGTTATTAAGAACCGCGATATTTCAGGGGTGGGGTTGGGACTGGGATTGGCCATTTCAAATAAAATTGTGGAAGCACACGGTGGAACATTTAAAGTCCAGAGTCAGCCTGGACGAGGCAGCACTTTCAGAGTGGAGTTACCCGGATAATATTGCAGAGGAGTACCTGTTTCGAAGGCTCTTAGAAGAAAAAAACAAATCTATAATCCGGACGGCGGCATCTGTTCAGTCACTGCCATTGAAGAGCCAGGCCTTCATTTATCGGTCAGCTTTTTAATGGGCTTTAGAAGGTATTCAAGCCCGTTCAACTTGATTTCATAAAGGGACGCCAGCAGGTCTCCCAGATCCCCGGACGGAAAGCCCCTTTGATGCAGCCAGACCAGATAGGTCTCAGGCAAGTCGCACAAAAGACGGTCTTTATATCTGCCAAAAGGCATTCTGCGCCGGCATAATTCGAGCAGTACCTGGGAGTCAAAGTGGGGAGTCTGGTTCATGGTTGGATCACCGCCCTGGCGATCAGCTTTACCAGGTCTTCAACCGGAAGACGCTCCCGGGTTTTGGCCAGAAAACCGTTTTTATGAGCAAATTCTATCTCCGGGCAGTCCGTCAGCCGGGAAAAATCCACCTGTGTGCCTTCATAACGGAAAAGTCGCCAGCCTTCACTGCGGCGGTCTAACGATATGACTATATCCGGTGGATTGGCTTCCAGCCGCCGGAATTCTTCCAAACCGAAGGTTTCTCGGGTAGTACCCAGCATGACGCTGACTCCGGCTATATTCAACCTGCGGGCCGTTTTCCAGTATTCCACCTGGTCTCTCAATACACGGGCTTTATCGATAATGTTTTGCCCAAAGGACCTGAGCGTTGGAAGGGCTGCCTGGGGATCCTGGGCAAAATAGTCCGTCAGCCAGTCTTCTACCGGATTGCGGTTGACCAGGTCGTCTCCGGCTCCAAATTTAGCTGAGGCCTGGATTGGTCCAATGCGGTCGGAGAAATCTTTAAACCCCCACCAGGGGAAAATGGAGAGCGTTTCTGTCAAGCCCAGATAGTCCGCTACCAGGACAAAGGCCGCCGGACAATCTACGGAGTGATGATGATCAAAATTGCGTTTGGCCGGTTCCAAGCGATTTCCGGTGTCTATTACCCAGATGGCCGGGTCTTCCAGTTCAGCCGCCGAAGGTTCACGCCTTACAATTTGAAAATCCGCACTGGCATAAACCGCCAGAACCAGACTGATGGCAGTGATTTCATCGAAATGGGCTGTTCCGGGATGAGTAACTATCAATTGTGGATTCAAGACTACCTCCGGGTTTGAATCTCCGCTGCTAAGCCTGTTCACTTATTCATCAAGCTTTCATGCCGCTTTTAAAGTACTTTTAGTACACTTGACTAAAATTTTTCAACTCCGGCTTTCCCCGGGGTTGACCCAGTCCGACCGCCGGATAACCTCCGGAAGGCTGCCATTGAGCAGGACTCAGACTGCTCCTTTGCCTTGCAATAACCTTGTTATTTCTCAGTGGAGGTGACCTCTGAGGCTTTTTTCTCAGAACGGCTATAAAGTTCTCCACCTTTGTCACTGATATATTGCCCGGAAAGCAAGATGTGCCCGAAGAGAAACGGTTTACCCACTCTTTTAACATGAATCGGGCAGTGCTGAAGGCCTTTGGGAATATAGATAATAGAAGTCGTATTTATAGAATAAACTTCCCATTTATCACCCAGTGCCACATCAATTTCAGCATCGAATTCGCCCATATTAAGAGGATTGCCGCCAATGAAAAAGAGATACTCGTCAAATTCATGTTTATGGGGTGGGTCAGGCAGAAGGTAGGGTTCAGTAATGGAATTAATACCAAAATTGCAGCCCATACCAGTGATGCCGGGCCACATTTCCTGGCGGCCACCCACAGATGGGGTATGTGAACGGGACTTTAAAACCGGCACTCCGGCGGCATTTCTTAGAATATATTTTTCATAGTCAGCCATAATGTTTTCTCCTTATTGCCTGAATTGACGGGTTATACCTTCTCAGCGGCACATGTAATTTAACAGTAAATTTATCACACTGCTGAACCAATGGCAAGGACAGCCGAGGGTGACCCCTTGCAGAGACTCCACTTGAATACTCTTCTTTAAAGCCCGATTCTGACCGCTGATTGACGCATACCGTCAATAGTCAGGGTGACGAGTTCATTCAGTTCCATTCCCAGGCTGAGTGCCCCTTTTTCTATCAGACTGCGCTCAACCCCTGCGGCGAAGGCTTTATCCTTCCATTTCTTCATGACCGAACGCGCTTCCAGGTCGGAAAGACTGCGGGAGGGTCTCATCAAAGCTACTGCCTTAACTAGTCCGGTCAATTCATCAATAGCGTAAAGCACTTTTTCCATCCTGCTTTGCGGCTCAACGTCGTTGCATATGCCCCAGCCGTGAGATACGGCGGCACGCACGTATTCCGGCGGCCAGCCGCGCTGTTCCAGAATCTCCTGCGTCATAAGGCAATGCCGGTCAGGATATTTTTCATAATCCAGGTCATGAATCAGGCCGATGATGCCCCATTTTTCAGTGTCCTCTCCAAAATAGTTGGCGAATTTACGCATGGCGGCTTCGACTGAGTAGGCATGTTTCAGCAGGCTGTCATTCTGATTGTATTCCATCAGCAAAGCCAGGGCTTCGGCGTAATTTGGAACATGGTTAGCATCAGACATCGTTCATCTCCTTTCCCGGCTTTGGCGTCCGTCAGGGCTGAATACAGGCATGTTGTTTATCCCGTTAAAAGCTTTTTTTCTTTTGCCCAAATTCTAGTCCATTTAAAATAGCAGTGTCAATTCAAAGGCGTCTGCACCTGGGTAATGCTGTGTTTAAAAACCCCATGGCTGGCTTCAGAATATTCCATCCATACAGGAGTAATTTATTTACGGTTGGATTTACGCAGCATAGCCCAGGAAACCAACGGTGTATCCGGTATCTCTGACTTTTCCATAATTTCAAACCCAAAGTGCTGGTAAATGGCCACATCCTGCGGGTCCTGAGTTTCCAGGAAACAATCCATTTTCTGTCTATCCAGCCTTTGCAGCATCGGTTTCATTAGTTTGGAAGAGAAGCCTTTTTTCTGGTGTTCAGGTTCCACCCCCAGGATTTCCAGGTAATAATGCGGGTAAGGTACCAACCGCCGGTGTATATCGTTCAACAAACGGTCGACAGACTGCATGCGGGCTGCCCCGGACATGCCCATAATATATTTCACAGGTACTGTGCGAATTAACCCCCACAGGCTGACGGGATAGTTTTTGGAGGGAGTCCAGGCGGCCGCCCCTTCCAGCCCAGGTGAGGTGACGTAAACCTCGCCGTAGTGGAGGCAAGTATAGACCGGCATGGCCAAAACACTTTCCGCTACAGCCTGGCGCCGCGATTCATCCGGAAAGAAATGGGTTAAGAGCGGGTATTTCCAGAATGCCCGGCTTAACATCTTGATCACCGGTTCAGCCATTTTTTTATCCAGTTTCATTAGTCCGTTTAGCACTTCTGACATCCCTTACCCTCGATACAGAACTTTTTTAACCAGAGCAATATGCTCTATTATATAGTAGAGTATAAGATAGTTGGAAATTAGTCTGAGTATTTTATAAAACATGCGAGTAATGCAGTCAGGGAATGATCTGTTTATCATTCATTTTTAGGAAAGTGAAACCTCCAGTGTTTATATGGTAAAAAGCCGGGCTGTTAGAATTATATTAATGACTCTAGGTTCGCTGGCAGTTTTGGCGGGCACGATCGGAATATTTCTGCCAATTCTGCCCACCACTCCCTTTTTACTTCTGGCCGCCTACTGCTACGTGCGCAGTTCTCTGCCTTTATACCGGATGCTGATGAATAACCGGTTCTTCGGGTCATTATTACGCAACTACCTGGAAGGCAAGGGGATGAGCCTGGCATACAAGGCTATTACACTGACACTTCTGTGGTTGGTGTTGGGCTTAACCGCTTTTCTTTTCACGCCATTAACCGTAGTCCGGATCATACTGGGAGTGGTGGCCGTGGGAGTTTCAATTCATATACTGACCTTAAAGACAGTCAGTCGATTGGCAGATAGAACTAAAAAAGAGGTTAGCCCGCCAGGATAGACAGAAGAAAAAGGGGGACACCCAAAAACGTCCCCCTTTTAGCGTCACCGTGAATACTAATCTGGTGTTAGTGGGCTGTCCAGCCGCCGTCAATCACCAGTTCGGAACCCGTTAGATAGCGGCCTTCGTCCGATGCCAGGTACAAAACACCATAAGCTACGTCCTCCGGTTCACCAAAATATCCGATGGGCTGTTCTTTCAGGATAGCCTCCGAACCCGCTGCCCCCTTCTGAAGCCACTCCGTCATGGGAGTCTTGATAACGCCGGGATGGACTGAATTAACACGGATGTTATAATCATATCCATTTTTGGAGAACTCCATGGCGGCCGCCTTGGTCAACAATCTCACTCCGCCTTTACTGGCGTTATACGGGGATGAATTGACGGTACCAATGATTCCACCGGCGGATGAAATATTGATGATAGAACCGCCGGTCTTTTTCATTTCACCCACTGAATATTTAATACCCAGAAAGACCCCATCCAGGTTAATGGCAATTACTTTGCGCCATTCTGCAAAGGTCATTTCTTCAATGCTCTTGCCAAAAAAGACACCCGCGCAGTTTACAAGGGTGGTCAATCGGCCATATTTTTTTACCGTAAGGCTGACGGCTTCCTTCCACTGTTCCTCGCTGGTGACATCTAACCTGATAAAAAAGACGTCGCCGCCATTTTTTCTGATTTCTCCGGCAGCCTCCTTTCCACCAGCCTCATTGATGTCCGCCAGGGCAACTCTGGCGCCCTCTCTGGCAAAAAGACTGGCAATGCACTTGCCCATACCGGAAGCAGCCCCGGTCACCAGGGCCACTTTGCCTTTCATGCGGTCCATGTTTTCCTCCATGCGTTATATTCTCGGGACACCTTCAAGTCCAGGCCTTGCCGCGGTGTCCCCCTTAACTCCTATTTAGAACGGCCTTTTTTAATCATTAAAGACAAAACTGCCGCCAGCAACATCAAGCCGGCAATCATGACAAAAGCCGGGAAATAACTGTCAGCGGCATCATAAATCAGGCCTCCGGCGGCTGAGCCTGCCCCGGCGCCCAGAGCCCAGAAAAATACCAGTAAACCGGTGATGCGTCCCAGATAGCGAGTGCCAAAAATATCACCTATCAAGGCCACGGTAGCCGGGTCCAGGCCGCCGTAACCCAAACCGTAAACAATCGCAAAGAGATAAAATAGCCAGAGTTCGTTTGACCAGGCCAGCAAGAAAAGTGACGCCGCTTGTAAAAACACGGTTAAAAGGATGGAGGTCTTCCGGCCGATGCGGTCGGATAACCAGCCGACGCTGAGACGTCCGGCAATACTCACTGCGCCGATCATTCCGCCCACCAAAGCGGCGGTGGTGGATTTGATACCAATATCAGTCAGGTGAGGCACCAGATGAGTTAAAACCAGTAATAAAGAAAAAGACCATAAAAACCAGATAACTGCAATTAGCCAGAAGTTCCGGCTTCTGATCGCCCTGGAAAGGGTTTCACCGGCATTGGTATTTTGATTTTTGACTGCCGCTGTGTTCTGAACTGCGCTTTCTCCGTCCGGCTGCAGCCCTATTTCAGCGGGGTCGCGTTTCAAGAAAAAAGACAGGCCGATAATCATCAGTCCCAGGACAATTCCCATTAATAAAAAAGTAGTCCTCCATTCATAATGGGAGATCAACCAGGCAATTAAGGGAGTCATGATGAGGGTCCCCACACCTACACCTGCACTGACAATGCCTACTGCCGTGCCGCGTTTTTTGTGAAACCATCTTTGGGCCAGGGTCATTAGAATCGAGTAAACTGCCCCTGTACCGGCTGATAGCAGCAGGCTGTAGCTTAAAAACAATTGCCAGGTGGAATTGGCCTGACTGGTGGCCGCCAGACTTAACCCGGTAACAATACCCATGGGCAGAATCAATTTGCGCGGGCCGACTTTATCCATCAAAATGCCGCCCAGGAACCCAAAACCGGCGCACAATATCCAGTAAGCCGAGGATATACCCGCGGTGGCCGCCCGGCTCAAGTCAAACTCTCCGCTCAGGGATTTGAAGAAAACCCCGTATGAATAACGGATGCCGTGAATCACCGCATTGATACCGAAGCAGGCCAGCACAATATACCAGCCGTAGAAAATCTTCTTCCCTGCTTCCTTTTGTAAAATATTGAGCATAGGCTATTTTAGCACGTTTGTAAAAGAAGTGTTCTTCCGAGGCAACCGCGAAACTGTCATGCTGGAGCGTAGCGAAGCATCTGGAGGCGGGGAGAGTTAGCTTCAATTTCAAAAAACACGTGCGTTTCGCGGGAAGCTATCTTCCGGCAATTTTCTTTAAAAACTGATGATTGAATATGCGTTGTAAGTCGAATTCGTTGAGCTTAAACGCAGAAATAACGGAATATTCGAGAAAGGCGTGGATGTCATCCTGGTACGCCCCGAAACCAGTCCGGACGATATCCGCGGCATTGCTACTGCTGTGGGGGTTTTGATTCAAAAAGGCGGACTGCCATCACATGCGGCGGTGGTGACAAGGGCCATGGGAAAAGCCTGTATTTGCGGAGCGGAAGGGATATCTGTGGATATTGAACAGAAGCAGTTTACGGCCGGTCGTCTTATTTTGAAAGAAGGGGATGAAATTACTATTGACGGCTCGTCGGGCTTTGTATACCCGGGTTTGATGCCGCTGGTTGAATCTATAATTACGTCCGAATTGAAGGAACGGCTGGCTCTTTTCGATGGTTTTAAACGTCTGTGAGTGCGGGCCAGGGTTTCCGTGATGGTCCCCCAGGTCATTACTATCCAGGAAGCCCAAACTGTAAAAAAGGTGATGGAAGGTATCCCTTTGAAATTCGGCGTAATGATGGAGACCGCCATTTTCTTGGCCCGGCGGGCCAAAAAAAGATTGAAATAGGGGTCTGTGGAGAACAGGCCGGCGACCCGCGGACCATCCGCTATCTGCACGGCATAGGAGTGGACTATGTTAGCTGCAGTCCATTCCGCATTCCGGTGGCTAAACTGGTACAAGGACTCTCCTTTAAGGACTCTCCTTAAAGGAGAGTCCTTAAAGGAGAGTCCTTGTTAAAACAAAGTGGATATCACAATTTGATAATTTAACATAAATATATTAAAATTGTTGGCATTGGGAAAACAACTCCCGAACTCAATTCCTGTTACACAAAGGATACCCTGAATGAAGTTATCATTATTTACCGCCGGCCTGTTTTTCTTAATCGTTCTGGCAGTTATACTTTCTGGGCCCGCAGCCCAATTAAGAGCCTCCTCCGGCATCTTTCAAGAACAGAAATACTCGCCCCCCGGGACTGCCGTTGATTTAGGAGTGCAGGCCTGGAGCCTTTATTCCAAAAAGGTTGATGGCGGATTCTTGTTGGACCGTATCCAGAATAAGGATAACTTCGGTCCGGACACGAAAATAATGATCGCCGCCGGTGCCAGTGCGCTCTGGATTGCCGCCCGGCCGGAGCAGACTGATTTTGAACTGGTACAGGGTATTTGGAATGTGGTCATAATCACAGAAGCGGACTGGGGTATTTCCGGCAGCCTTTGCCAGGTTGAAGTGGGTATCTGGAATGGCCGTTCATTCGAAAGGTTTGATACTGCAGTTATGACCTCTAATTTTTACCAGCCTGATCCTTTAGTGGAAATCAGGCAAAAAATTTCGCAGAATGCCGCCAGTGTGGTGGCTGTTAACCGGAATTTGGCAATAAAAATCACCAATCTGGATCGCGTAACGCACGAAGTCCAAACCGCGGAAAACGGTTATAGTTCCGTAATCCAGGGGGTATATCCCAGCACCGTTAATCCTTTGATTTCTCCTTCTCCCTTCAGAACAGCCGCTACTCTATCCGCGGGCTCAACTCCGATGGTTGTCCCGGCACCGGTAACCACTGCCGCCCGAAGCCCGGCGCCCACCTCAAGTGCCCCGAACTTGCCTGCCCAGGCCTCCATTCCGGTTGAGACGCCGGTTTCGCTGATGGGAGGCATAATGGGAATCGTCATTGCCATGGTTTTGGTGACTGGTTTTTTCCTGGCAATCATCCTGGTTAGCCGTTTTCTGGTCAAAAGAAGAAAAACCGGTTCAAAATGATTCTCTCTCCAATTCCCTCCGCGTTCACCTGCCCGGCAGTTGTTTAGTTTCTTCAGTCTGTATAAAATAGGCTCAAGACCTTTGTTTAGTGGCAGGACGTTACTTTTATGTCAGAAGTGACAACTTCATATTACCTGGATAAAGAACTATTCAAAGGGACAGCCTGGCATTATGCCCGCTACCGGCCGGCCTATCCTCAGGCTGTTTTTGACT
>DATIKD010000091.1:0-5775 GCA_035477965.1 Dehalococcoidales bacterium
AAGGCAAACCGCCGGAGCGCTTGATCCAGCAAAGGGGGATGATGTCCGGTAATACCGATAAATTTCAACAGCCCTGCTTTTTTAGCTTCCAGAACCGCTTCCAGAGCCCCATCCGGACCTAAAAGCAAATCCAGGTTTCTCTGATTGTCCACCATGTGGAATTGATACAGATCGATGTAATCCACGCCCAGTCTTTCAAGTGAACGTTTAAGTTCTTCCTGGGCTCCTTGACGGGTACGTTCGGCGGTTTTGCAACTCAGGAAAAACTGTTTGCCATGCCGCCTGAACCAGGAACCCAACCTGGATTCAGCTTCGCCATACAAAGGAGAAACGTCCACTCCATTAAGGCCGGCTTCAAGTGCCATAGCAATCCCTTGATCGGCTTCTTTTTGGCTGCATCTGGAAAGTGCAAAAGCTCCGAATGTGATTATACTGCAGTTATGGTTGGTTTTACCCAGTTTCCTGGTCTGCATCATCCACCTCTTAATATTTGTTGACTCTGAAACAGGATTGATAATTCTCAGTATAGCATCGAAAGAATGCGCGAGAAATTCGGTCGCAAAAAGGAATCAGTCCTCCGCAAGCGCGGAGGACTGATTCCTTTTTAAGGAGAGCCATGAAAAATCGCCCCTATCCCATCCCCACCCGATATATATATTAGATCGCAATTATTAAATTGTTATTAAAATCTCAGCCGTTAAGGTGGCTTTATCAGGCCGTAATTTTTTTCACTGCGGCTAGAACGCGGTCGGCATTGAAAGGTTTCACCACAAAATCTTTTGCGCCGGATTTTAGGGCTTCAATTACCAGTGACTGCTGGCCCATAGCCGTAACCATGGATACTTTGGCAGCAGGATCTATTTCAATCAATTTCCTGAGCGTTTCAATTCCATCCATGTCCGGCATTGTGATATCCATTAAAACACCATCCGGTTTATGCTGCTGGTATTTTTGAACTGCTTCAATTCCATTTCCGGCTTCCAGGGTTTCATAGCCGTTATCCTGCAGCAGTTTGGTGCAGCGCATGCGCATAAAAGCCGCATCATCTACTACTAAAATTTTGGACATTTCTTATTCTCCTTATTTGCTTCTTTTCAACTAAACAGTCTTTTTTGATGAATCAGGTTTTTACTCTATGAGTCGTTATATTCAACCGGAAAGTAGTTATAATTCAATAACCCGTCCGGCCAGGCTTTTTACCAGCACTCTGCCGGAGCCAACCGAAAACTGTATAGACCGGCCATAGCTTCCTCCCACGTCTTCGGCCATAATCGGCAGATTTAGCCTTTTCATCGTGGCTTTGGCCTCGGTAATATTACGCTGTCCGATATCCAGGATGTTGTTCCCTCCCGGAATGTTCAACATCCGGGCTCCGCCGGTCATTTTAATGATTATACTATCCAGCTGGGCTCCGCTTTTTAACATTTTGTTGATTAGATTGGGAACACCCTGAGAAATATATTTGGCAGGTGAACCGAACGAATCGTTATTGCGGCTAACGGGAAGTAGCATATGTGCTACACCGCCTACTTTAGCGGCCGGATCCCAGATACACATTGCGATACATGAACCCAGGCCTATGCATGCCAAAATGTCATCACAGTCCCGGCTGACCACGAGTTCTCCCATGCCGACATTTATTTGAGTATTTGCAATTGTTGCAGTCGTCATCATAATTATTGCCTCAGATATTATTTGACATTTTTACGTTTTTCAAATGATGGCAATACCAGGAAATGGCCTTCAATTTCTTTAGTAGGAGAATGGAACATCAGCTTAATGACGAAGATTGAGTCTGAAGTTTGGGCGGCCTTAGCCAGTACCGCTCCAATCATGGCCCCAGCTGGTCCCTGAACGATAACGGGCGGAGACGGCATCAGACGTGAACCGACGCAATCAGCGACGCTGTTCAGGAAAAAGGCACCCACAATATTGCCCATTTCGCCCAGTACCGAGCGTTCCATCTCACCCAGTTTGGTGGTGGAATCAACCGGTACTCCCAGAGCCATATCTACCAGTTCAAAGGCAATCTTGGGATCAAATGTTAGAAGGATCTGGCCGGAGGCATGTCCGGTAAACAACAGATAGATACCAATGACCGGGTTATTGGGTTTACCTATTAGCGCATGGGCGTTTTTGAAGGATACCTCTTCTATGCTGAGGGCAGTAACGGTAAAGTCCTTGTTCAGCATTTGAGAAAGGCCTGAAACAGCCGTGGTGCTGCCCAGTTTGGCCAGCTTGGTCCAGCTGTCCAGAGTAAAACCAGTGGTGGTTTGCGTTGTCATAGCTTCTCCTTAAATAATCCAAAATTTGTCAAAAATCCGTCATTGTCGATTTTTGGTTATTATGCCGGTCAATCGTTTTATTTGCCTTTTACCGGGCATTTCAGTATTCTCATCATAAAGCGATGCACTAACAAAAAAGTCACAATCAAAAAATCCCAATCACAAATTCCTACCAAACCCCCGCCGCACTGAATTCTCCGTGCTTAAAGTCCAGGATTAATTCAAGTTTAGTCCACCTCCGACGGATCCCTGAGTGCAGGTGGTATATGCACGCCTTTTCGGGGTAAGAATCCACCCCACAATTTGTTGTCCCGTAGTCCTGAGAACGCCTTAACCCATAGTAGAGACCAAGAATATGGAGAGGTCGCGCAAAAAATTCGTTCAGGTGCTGGGCAGGTGAAGCCTTTTTAATTGAAAGGGTAGTGCATCCTCTGTTAGAATTTGATAAATGACACCCCAATCCTGGACAAATAAAAAGCCAGAGTCGTTTGACTTCTTGAGATATGTTTGAACCAAAAGCTGCTTTAACTAATAAGGAGACCGCTCATGGTCTCCGCATGCTGACCCTGGAGGGCATGACTTCGGCTGGTTTCACCAGCATTACCACCAGTGGATTACTGGCCGCATTTGCCCTGGCACTGGGCGCCAATAATATGCAGATCGGTATCCTGGCCGCCATCCCGTTCCTTATGCAACTACTTCAGATACCGGCGATTCTTCTGGTGGAGAGACTGCGCAGACGCAAAGCTATCGCAGTTACCACCTGGTTTGTGGCCCAGCTTTTTTGGTTTCCCATGGCGCTTATTCCCTTTTTTTTCGAAGTCCCGAGTGCTGCGGCCATTTCAGCCCTCCTGGTACTTTTGGCAATCCGCGGAGTATTCAGCGCTGTTACCAACTGCAGTTGGAATAGCTGGATCCGCGACCTGGTACCGCAGGCAATATTGGGCCGTTTTTTTTCGCGGAGGTTGGCCCTCTCCACAGCGATGGCTGCGGTCTATGGGCTAGCGGCAGCTTTCTTCGTGGATTACTGGCGCGGGCAGGCAGGTGAGGAAAGCTCAATTATGGGCTACACTTACGTGCTGCTCTTCGGCGCTTTTTTCATAGGTATGGCAAGCCCGATTTTCATGGCACGCATGCCGGAGCCGGTCATGCCCAAGGCTACGGGTGAACAGCCTTCGTTATGGACAACACTCATTACGCCCCTTCGCGACCGGAATTTCAGGCAGTTGTTAAAATTTCTCCTGACATGGAGCTTCGCCCTGAACATGGCCGTGCCCTTCTTTGCGGTTTATATGCTGCAGCGGCTGGGATTACCTCTCTCTTGGGTAATCGGGCTGAGCGTCTTGAGCCAGTTCTTCAACATCTTATTCCTAAGGGTGTGGGGGCCGCTGGCGGACCGGTTCGGCAGTAAGGTAATTTTATCTCTGTGCGCTTCACTATACCTTTTAGTCATCCTGGGTTGGGCTTTTTCCACGATGCCCGACCGAAACTTCCTGACCATTCCGCTGTTAATCATCCTGCATATTTTTGCCGGCATCGCCGCCGCGGGAGTCACACTGACAATTGGTACGATTGGCTTTAAACTGGCTCCCCAGGCGCAATCTGCCCCTTACCTGGCAGGAGCCTCTTTAGCCACCAACCTGGGGGCTGGACTGGGCCCTTTGCTGGGAGGCTTACTGGCCCATTTCTTCAGCACAAGCAAGCTGGCTCTGGACTTTAACTGGATTGACGCCAACAGGGCAGTAAATCTGGGAGTCATTCAACTGACCGGTATTGATTTTATATTCATCCTTACCTTCGTCATCGGGCTGTTTACGTTGAATATACTGGCTGCACTGCGCGAAGAGGGAGAAGCCGGCAAAGATGTAGTCCTCAAAGAATTACAGGCACAGACACGTTCGGCTCTCCAGTCAGTGAATTCAGTCTCCGGAGCAAACTTTATCAATATCTTCCCGGCAAGTTTTCTCAGCCGGGTTCCCGGGATGGACGTTGCCATCGGTGTCACCGCCTATCAACTGGCCGATACGGCCAAAACAGTAACGGAGGCAGCGATGCAGGGCCATAAAACCATGCTTAAAGTGGCACGGGCTATCCAGAATGAGCTTACCCAGTTGTGGAAAAATGGTGTTGCACCACCTGAACACGATACAGAGGTTGCCCGCCACGCAATACGGGGAGCGCTTCAGGCGGGCGGTCGCACCCCGTCTGAAATCGAGCGGCTGATCAGTCCGGCCATGGTTGGCATAGTCGGCGCTCTGAAAAAAGCTCAAGTCAGTCCATATGACGCCCTGCGCGGTGCAGCTTACGGGGTAGTGCAAAGCGCCAGTGAGACTGGCATGGATCTGGCGCGGTCTGCGGCTGAGGCCATGACCGGCGCCAGAGATACGGCACGGAAACTGAAGCTGGATGAACAGCAGTCCACACGGGAAGCCGCCCGCGGTGCACTGGAAGCGGCTCAAGACCTGGGCTCGAAAGCGGTAGCACAGGTAAAAGCCGTCCTGCCGGTTAATTTCTCAGATGAATCTTCCATTTCTCAAGAAGAGAAAGACGATCCGACAGCGTCGGGTGGCAAAGCCGGGTAAGTCTTTCTGAGATCATTTCAACTATTTCTCCATGTACCGGTCTGGCATTCTGAACCGGGGAGCGGCGGTTCCGGCTATGGGATTTCTCGCTCTCATATTATCACGCCCTCCGGTCTGCTTTTTCCATCAATAGCCGCCAGTTCCGGTGCGGTCAGGAGAGCTTCACGGGGGGCAGCCAGCACCCGCGCAGTCTCTTCCAAAATATGCGCCCAGCTACAACGGTTCACAAATAGCATCCCGGGCACGTTGAGGGTCCCGCCGTGGTTGATATAACCCAGCCCACCCATCTTGCTGCGGCCAGTGTGGAGTGGCTGCAGCGTGCCTATCAGCACTTCGGGCCGGGTATGACTCACAAATACGCGGGCCGGCACTGCGTCCGGATAAAGCTCTTTCTGTAATCCGGCGGGGGCTAAATGAGCATTTTCACCCTTGCTGCGGGGCTGGCGGAACCTTCCCGGCTCAAGCATGTAGATAACCGAGTGAGGCACCTGCCGTTCTCTCAGACGCTCCGATGCTTTCAGTACCTGCTCCAACTGGTAGGCTCCAACTGCGCTAAGCACAACTTTCTGCCTGCTCATTTCATAACCGGTCCAGTCTAACCTCAGGGCGCCCTGGGCAAGCAGGCGAGCGGCTTCGACAGGGTATGATATTTACGGCAAAACCCTGGCCAGCGGGGAGGAATTTATTATCAATAATTCGACCAGGGACCAGTTGAATCCGGCCATTTCGGGGATGGTCGTCATCTGGCAGGATTACCGGTCCGGCTCCAATTACGACATTTATGGGCGAAATGTCCAAGTTGGGTCCAATTTCGTCGTCAGCAATGCGACCAAAAACCAGATTAACCCGGCCATTTCGGAGCAGTATTATATCTGGCAGGATTACCGCAGCGGCAACGCGGACTTATA
>DATIKD010000092.1:0-4952 GCA_035477965.1 Dehalococcoidales bacterium
GACTCCTTCCGTCGTTGTCATCCTGGAAGCCTCGACTGGCGAGGCCGAAGCATCTGGACTCCTTCCGTCGTTGTCATCCTGGAAGCTCGAACGGCGAGGCCGAAGCATCTGGATTTCCTCCGTCGTTGTCATCCTGGAAGCCTCGAAGGGCGAGGCTGAAGGATCTGGACTCCTTCCGTCGTTGTCATCCTGGAAGCCTCGACTGGCGAGGCTGAAGGATCTGGAGGAGGGGCGGTCATCCGATCCCTTCCTGCCTTCGTGTCAAATTAGCCCCAGTTATTGAGTCCCCGTCCCCGCCAGATCCTTCGACCCGATGAGTAGTAAAGTAGCATCGGGACTCCAGGATGACAACCTTATTTTCATAGCAAACCCTCACGCCCCTAGCGAGAGACACCCTGAAAAAGAAAAATACCCAAACATCGGTTGGTTTCGCGTTCGTCTGTCAGGAGAGTCCGTTCATATGGAGGAGAGGCCCCCGCTAAAGCTATTACCCCCCGAATTTTACTGGAATGGTCACCTTAAACCGGGTGCCCTCTTCTTCCGTTGAAGAAAAGCCAACTCCTCCCTTAAGATACCGTTCGGTAAGTAGACGTACGCTGTAGGTGCCCAGTCCTCGGCCGCTGCCTTTGGTAGAAAAAGACCGCTGAAAAATCTGAAGCTGTATCTCAGGGATAATAAAGGTTTCATTATGCACCCAGAATTCCATATCGTTCCCCATTCTTTGACAGCCCACAGTCACTGTCTGGTCTTCAGCCGATGCTTCCAGGGCATTCTTCACCAGATTACCCAGGGCGCGTGAAAGTAAGACCGGATCAGTTTGAAAGTCCTCCGAATGGCTCTGCCCATCAATCACTATCTGCTTGTGAACTGCCAGATCATGGCGCCGGTATATCTCCGCGATCTCCGTGACTAGTTTCAGGCTATTGACAGTTTGGGGCTTCATTACCAGTTCGTTGCTTTCTGCTTTCATTAAATCCCGCTGTGAATGTATCTCTTCAATCAACCGCCGGCTCAAACGGTTAATATGTTTTTCAAAATCCTGCCGTTCGCTGCCTGCAATCTCACCCAATATTTCGGAGTAGCTGTAAATTCCGCTTACGGTGTTAAGAATATCATGGAAAAAGATACGCTCAAGCGCCTGTCTTCTCTTTTCATTACTAATGTCATAGGCCACAAACAAGTCAAACAACTGATTGTTGATATTAAGGGGATAAGACCAGACCCTCAGGTCAAAGGCATTGCGTGATTTTTTCTGGACAACCCGGCATTCCTGGACACTCAATGCTCCGTGCAAAGCTGAGAGAATGGCTTTGACAGCTCCGCAAGTCCGGCAGGCCTGAGCAGTGCCGCAGCCGTAAGCTGTTTCACAGGCATGCTCGCAGTCCAGCAATTCCCCGGGCCTTAAACCGTAAATATCCATGGGGTTATCTTCGCGTAAAAGAGATTGAGCGGTTTTATTGGCAAAAACTATCTGGCGGTTAGTATTAAGGATAAGTACCACATCCGGCAGCCCATCCAGTATGGCATAAATGCCGGACATGCTTTTAAATAAGCCAACCTGTTCGGCAATTTCCGAAGTTGAACTGCGGATAGAAGGCGCAACATCATTCAGTAAAATCTCAGCATTCATTATTTATAAATCCTCATCATTTTTGTCCAAAATATAGATCTCTAACATTTCCCTTTTTCGTTATCATCCTGGAATCCTCGACTGGCGAGGCCGAAGCATCTGGATTTCCCCCTCGATGTCATGTTGGAGGCCTCGATTGGCGAGGCCGAAACATCTTGATTCCCCCCGTCGTTGTCATCCTGGAAGCCTCGATTGGCGAGGCTGAGCCATCTGGATTCCCCCCTCGATGTCATGTTGGAGGCCTCGACTGGCGAGGCTGAGCCATCTTGATTCCCCCCTCGATGTCATCCTGGAAGCCTCGAACGGCGAGGCTGAAGGATCTGGATTCCCTCCGTCGTTGTCATCCTGGAAGCCTCGATTGGCGAGGCTGAAGGATCCGGAGGCGGGGCAAGCGTTCCTAGTCAAGTCTTAACGAACCCCATCCCCTCCGGATTCTTCGCCCCGATAGAGAATAAAGTTGTTCTCGGTGCTCCAGTATGACAGTTTGGGGAATGGATGTAATTAGCAAAGTATTCAATCATTCCGCGTATATTTTAGGCAGTGCCTCCTTATTATTACCACTAAAGGATGAACGGAAACATATACCCTTTCATTCTAATATTATTAGTACTAACTGATGACTGACAACCACCCTGGCGCCCATTATTTTTTTACCGCCTTTTCAAAACTAAAAGGCTGAACCGGGGAGTGAAATGGTCCGCCGGTTGCTAGAGGCAGCTAAAGAAGGTAAATGCCGCCTTAATATGTGTGTGGTCAATCTGGGTGAGGTGGTTTATATTGTGGAGCGGGAAAGGGGTCTTCCCAAAACTCAAGAGACATTGGCCCGTATTGATGAGTTACCTATCGATGTTGTAGACGTGGACCGCTCCCTTACACTGGCAGCAGCTCACATAAAAATGGACTGCCCGATAGCGTACGCGGACTGTTTTGCTGCTGCTCTATCGCAAACCAAGAATGCTACCCTGGTCACAGGTGACCCTGAATTCAGCAAGATTAAGCCGGACTGTAATGTGCGCATAGAATGGCTGGTTAACCCAGAGGGATAAACACACCCACGCAACAATATTTTTAGGCGAAAACATCAACCTGAATGTAGTCTGGAAAACGCCTTGGTCATGCCCAATTCAGCACCACGCTGAACATTTACAGTCATGTGATTCCGTCCATGCAGAAGGGAGTGGCCAGGAGCTTTGACGCTGAGTTCGGTAGTCCGTATAATAAAAAGGATACTGAGACTAAAGAAGTAGTTTAGATTCAAAGGATTGCCAATATATTGCTACCTTTAGTTTTGGTAAAGTTATAAATCTCTGATTTGGATCGGGCGCCCGTAGCTCAGTGGATAGAGCATCGGTCTTCGAAACCGGTGGTCGAGGGTTCGAATCCCTCCAGGCGCACCACTTTTTGATTCTAAATAAGCCCTTGAGTTGTGCAGGCTCGGGGCTTTTTCCATATGCGACCGTAAAAATAAATTTAGAGATCATCTCTTAGTGCCAGGCCAACGTTGATAGAAATTACGATTATTCATGGGTTTAATACCCATTGCACCCGACTTTCCCACTTTTGCCAGTATGACATGATAAGCAGCCTCAAAAGAGGTTTTTCCCAGGACACTGATAGCTTCCAGTAAGGGCATGGCTTTTTTCCGAATAGTGAAACATCCGGCGGGGCAAATGCGCTACAAATTGCTTATCAAGCATATGGCCGGATAATTCGGATCGAACATATCGGCCGTAATCATATTCACTGCATAAATCATCCGAAATAAGGCTCATACCTGATTTACAAATGGTGTCATTAGTGATACTATAAAGACATGGACAAGATACCGGCGCTCGTCGAGGAGATGCGGGCAAATCCCAGGAATGTAAGATTCCATGACCTTCAGAAAGTCTGTGAAGCTTACTTCGGCAAGCCCCGCACCTCAGGCAGCCACTTTATCTTTTATACCAGTTGGCAGGGCGTTCCCAATATCAATATCCAGAACGACAACGGCAAGGCGAAAGCCTATCAAGTCAGGCAAGTGATAGAAGCCATTGATAGGTTACAGGGAGGTTAGAATGGATGATAAATACACTTACCGCATTACCTGGTCAGCGGAAGATGAAGAATACGTCGGTCTATGCGCCGAGTTTCCCGGTCTAAGCTGGCTAGCTAAGACACAGGAGGACGCCCTCGTGGGCATCAAGGACGTAGTGCGTGAACTTGTACAGGATATGCAGGCTAAAGGAGAGACTGTGCCTCAGCCCTTTGCTCTCCGTAATTACTCCGGGAAGTTCACCGTCCGCGTCCCGCCCGAAGTGCACCGTAAGCTGCAAATTGAGGCTGCAGAAGCTAAAGTCAGCTTCAACCGTGTGGTTAGCGCCAGGCTGTCCCAATAAAAAAGCCCCGGTTTTACTCCCCGGAGCCTCTCAATTTCGCGGCGGCTTACCGGGTTCGACTTCCAGGCGACCCCCTCAAGCTACGTCCGAATGGTCGCTTCAACATCTACCTAATATTAATTATACCAACGTTCCAGTAGTTTCAATAGGCATCTTTAACTTCAAGTTAGCTTTGGACACGGATTTTCAACTTGATTATACACGGCTAAAGCCTGCTGTATCGTCCGGGTGCTGACCCCGTATCGCTCGGCCAGCTCCGGGTGAACGGGTCTACCAGAGATAGACCTGGCCGCGGAGGTATCAAATACCAGCCATTAACCACTGTGCTCCAGATATTCTTTCTTGTTCTTCGGACCGTAGCAAACACCCGGAAGTGGAAAACGCCTTTCCAGACACACCCACTTTTCGTCCGGTTTATCTGCGAGACTATTTTTCCCGCTTCACAAATTCACCAAATAGACACGTTAATTGCGCTATGCCTCTGTGAAATAATCCGGATCAATTTTCTTAACTTCATAATTAGCGGAGCTTACTACACATACGTTATAGTCTATCATGTAATTCACCAGAGTGTCACCGCTAATCAGAACAATCTTGTTTTCAACGCGGGAAGCAAAATCAATAGCTTCTTTTGTAAAAGAAGACGTAGTTATAAAAATACCCCTCTTCGCATGCTGACCCTGTAAAGCGCCAGCAAATTTTTGGATCTCAGGCCTCCCTACGGAGCCTTCCCATTTTTTTGCTTGAATATAAATGACATCCAGCCCCAGGCGATCCTCGTTAATAACCCCGTCAATCCCTTCATCTCCGCTTTTGCCAATTGCTCTGGCAGCTTCTTTACGGCTTCCGCCGTATCCCATCGCAACCAGCAAATCAATTACCATGTGTTCAAATTGCCTTGGAGAACTTGCTTTAATCTGCTGGAGAAGTTCGGTGGCAAGTTC